>ASNI01000079.1 GCA_000404785.1 Cloacimonetes bacterium SCGC AAA252-N17 | reverse complement strand
GGTTATTTCTTTCTTTTACTATTTATACGGATGATATTCAATAAGTTTTCCTTAAAGTGTCATGAATATGAAAAATTTTGGGGGTATGCCAAATTATCTCTTTTATAAACTTGACATAGTTTTGTGCTTTTGATTTTTTAATCAAAAATTTTTGAATAAAAGTGAAAAATAAAAAAATCTAATCAAATCAATGGAGGATATTGATGAAAAAGATTGCACTTTTGATGGTATTTTGTCTTATGCTTTTCTCCTCAATTGCATATGCAACGCAATATAATGACAGTTGGGGAAATCATGGATTCAGCATCTTACGGCAAAATTCCTCTGACATCTCATTGAATTTTTCCATTCAGGAGTATTTTACTTCTGATAAGGAAATTGATGGTGAAACTCTCCAAAGCATTCACATTCCCGGAGTTTTCCTTCCCAATAATGAAGGCGCACCAGACCTTCCCGGCATGAGTAGATATATCGCAATTCCGGAAGGAGCATTCGTTACTTTTGATATTATTAATTATCGCACTGAAATCGTTCCTAATATGGATATCGCACCTGCTCCCCGTATTCCACTTGATACTGAGGATGGACCTCTTGATTACAATAAGGACATGCAGATATTCTCAAAAAATGAGTTCTATCCTGCAGAGCCGGTTGTAATTTCTGAAGTAAAACAAATTCGTGGCGTTGATGTCGTTATCATTGGCATCACACCATTCCAGTACAATCCCGTTACAAAAGAGATGATCGTTTATCGCGATATGCAGATCGACTTGAACTTTGTAGGTGGCAACGGTCAATTCGGCGAAGACAGACTTCGCAGCAAATGGTGGGATCCTGTGTACAGACAAGTAATTCTCAACTATGAATCAATTCCTGAAAAAGATTATTCTTACACCTCTTCAAAGGATGATGGATGTGATTACCTCATTGTTGTTCCTGACAATGCAGATTTTATAGCATGGGCAGATTCTATTAAAAATTTCCGCCAAAAGCAGGGCATTATCACACAAGTTGTGAACCTTTCTGAAATTGGTGGCAACACAACCTCTGCTTTGGAAAATTATTTCAATACCGCTTACAACACCTGGGATCCTGCTCCTGCAGCAGTGTTATTGCTGGCTGACTACGGCACGGGTGGTCCAACCGGGACAGGTATTATCTCACCTTCATTCGGCAGTTGCGTTTCTGATAACATTTATGCTGATGTTGATGGAGATGATTTGCCGGACATGCATTTTGCGCGTATTACAGCCAGAAATTATAGCGAGTTAGAGATCACAGTCTCAAAATTCCTTGATAATGAAACAGATCCTCCAACAAACCCTGGTTTTTATGATCATCCGGTCACAGCACTTGGTTGGCAGGATGACAGATGGTTTCAAATTTGTTCGGAAATTGTTGGTGGATTTTGGAATCATGAACTTGGAAAACAAACAGTAAGGATAAATGCACTAGGATCCCCAGCAAATAATTATACTAGTGGACCTTGGTCAACTGCAACTAATACAAGTACTGTAATGAATTACTTCGGTCCTTCTGGATTGGGATATATACCCAGCACCCCTCAAGAATTAGGTGGATTTACCGGGGGGAATGCTACTATGGTAAATAATGCAATAAACAGCGGAGCATTTATGCTACAACATCGTGATCACGGTGGTGTCACAGGATGGGGTGAACCCGACTACGATATTGGCGACTTGAGCGGATTATATAATGATGACCTCATATTTGTGTTCTCAATCAACTGTTTAACAGGAAAATTTAATTCATCTTCAGAATGTTTTGCAGAAGCTTTACATCGTTATGAACATCGTGCACTTGGTGTTATCGCAGCTTCAGAAACCTCATATTCCTTCGTGAATGACACCTATGTCTGGGGCATGTATGACGGGATGTGGCCTCAGTTTATGCCGGACTACGGTGCAGGTCCATCAAATGCAGATTGGATATATCCCTGTTTCGGTAACTCAATGGGTAAGATCTTCCTCGAGGGCTCAAGCTGGCCTTATAACACAAGCAGTAAACAAATAACCTATTACCTCTTCCATCATCATGGAGATGCCTTCCTTACAGTGTACTCAGAGATGCCGCAAAACCTTGCTGTAACTCATGATGCTGCTCTTCTAAGTGGTATCACTTCCTTTGATGTGACCGCAAATGCCGGAGCTGATATCTGCCTTTCTGTTGATGGAGAAATAATCGGCACAGGCGTTGGAAACGGTTTGATGCCTACCTCAATTTCTATTGAATCGCAACTTCCTGGAATAGATGTTCTTGTCACTGTTGTAAAACAAAATTTCTATCGTTATGAGAGTATTGTAAATGTCATTCCTCCTTCCGGACCATATATTATTTATCAAGATCATTCAATCAACGATACTGCTGCAAATAATAATGGAGTTATAGACTATGGTGAAACTATTCTGCTTGGCTTAACGTTGAAAAATGTGGGAATTCAGGCAGCTGATAACGTGGTGGCAACACTTACAACAACAGATACACATATCTCTTTCTCAGATAATACAGAGAACTTTGGCACAATCGGAGCTGATCAATCTTCTACAATAAATGACGCATATGAATTTAGTGTTTCAAACAATGTTGAAGACCAGCATTATGTGCTTATCGATGTAAACGTAGAGGGCGATCCCGGAGTAAAAGAAACATGGGATACCTCTTTTGGAGTCATCATCAATGCTACTCATTTCTCTGTTGGAACACTCACGATCAATGACGCAACAGGCAATAACAATGGTTGTCTCGACCCCGGAGAAACTGTTGACATTATAGTGGACGCGACCAATGATGGACACGCCACTTCTCCTGATGCAACCGGAACCCTCACGTGCAATAATAGCTTTATTACTATCAATACTGGTTCTTATGACTTTGGTAGTTTTGATACAGGTCAGACCAAGTCAGCCGTGTTCAATATTACTGTTGCAAATAATGCTCCGAACGGTGCGAATATTCCTCTTGAGTTCAATGTAACCGGGGGTAACTATAGTGCCACAGAAATGTTCTATGAATATGTCGGACTTTCCATCGAAGATTTTGAAACTGGTGATTTCACAGCTTATAACTGGGTCATGGGTGGAAGTGCAGATTGGACTAACGATACGATAAACCCATATGAAGGCACCTATTGTGCAAAATCCGGCGCTATTGGAAACAACTCAAGTACCGAGCTTTCTCTTACTATAGACACTAATGCAGGCGATATCTCATTCTGGAGAAAAGTTTCCTCAGAAAACGACTATGATTATCTGCAATTCTATATTGACGGCGTACAGCAAGATCAATGGGCAGGTGAAGTAAGCTGGGGTGAAGTGTCATTCTCCGTTGACGTTGGCAATCATACCTTCAAATGGGTCTATGATAAGGATAATTCTACGACTGGAGGTCAGGATTGCGCTTGGATCGATTTTATAACCTTCCCGCCGGTTCTTTCGCCATTCCCGGTATTTTACCTGTCACCCGGCTCTCTTGATTTTGGTCAGGTCCAGGTAGGACATGATTCCACTATGCAATTCTCGATATATAATCTTGGAAGCGGAACACTCTCCGGACAAATAACCACTCCTGATTGTTACTCCGTTGCGGAATCCGACACCACCCCACTCAGAAATGTTCTGGATTATTCAATTTATATGGGCGAAAGTATGACCTACGATCTGACTTTTGCTCCGCAGAATGCACAGAGCTATGACGGAGAAGTGCTTATCGCAATTAATCCCTTTACTGCAAAATATCTTGATGTGTTCGGCACAGGTATTCCGCAAGTTAGTGCCGATGACAACACATACTACGACCATACCTCAATACTAGGAAACTTCCCGAATCCTGCCAAAGGTTCGACTGTGATAAAGTATCATCTTAAGGGTAGCGCCATGAACCAAGACGCAACAATTAAGATATACAATATTTGCGGTGAGTTTGTAAAAACAGTGCAGGGTACTGGCGGCGCGGCGCAGATCGATATCTCAGATATGGCAACAGGAATTTACTTCTACAAACTTGAAAATCAGAATTTTGATGAAGTGAAAAAGATGATACTCGTGAAATAGCCATTCACATATATAAAAAGAAAACCTCGGATCTTTCGGTCCGAGGTTTTTTATATTATAGACAGAAAATCTTATATCTTTTTTGCGATGATCTTCATTCCTCTGGAATCCTTCATAAACGGTGATTTATTCCAATCACCAAAAATTCTCTCAATCTGCATTCCCGCCACGCTAAGCAATCTTTCAATTTCGTTATAATCATACAATCTAATGACAAAAGGTGTGTCTTTTCGCTTACCGTCACGCACGATAATTCGATTGTTAATCAAGCGTCTGGTTTTAGGATCAAATGTGTTGCGGTCTATCATAATATCCTCATTCTTTTCGTGCACAAAATAAGGATGGAAATCTTTGAGAAAGGCATCTCTGTTAAAAGTATCAAAACAGAACAGTCCATTCTTATCCAATGATCCGGAGATGTTTTTCAGCACGTCAAGGTTCTGCTCATCAGTAAAATATCCAAAAGCTTTGAACGACCGGGATGAGTTGCGGCACCGAATTAGGAAGCACCACACTACAACTTTCGATATCGTTCCTTCTCCAGTAGCAGCATTGCCGTCAACTCCATCCCAATGTTATACCGATTTTTCATTATATATTTCCCTATCCCTTTTTAAGATGAACTTTACAGCTATCTTCAAAGCAGTATATACAGATTGAGGTTCAATATTTTCAATAATGTCACTGGAAGTATGATAATGTATATCCTTTCTAATTAGATTTGTTGAAATACCAATCAATGATACTGTATCTATACCCATTTTTGCGAATTGACCTGCATCAGTTCCTCCACCTCCAACAGGAAATTTTTTAATTTTTATTGAGAAACCTGATTGCTTAGAAAGTGTTTTAAGTTCTTTCAGAAGTGATTTCGATAATTTAATTGTTCCGTTTAACTCTGACTTTAAAAATGCGAGATCTTCACTCTTATATATACTATCAATATTAAAAACGTATGTTTTAACTTTTTTAATTTCATTTATATAGTGTTTTATAAAGGACTGAGAACCTTTTTGACCGATCTCTTCTCCATCAGTACTCAAGAGTACTAATCTTGTATTTTTTAAAGGTCCATTGATCTGTTTAATAATTTCCGGTATTTTAACACACATAACACTTGAAAGAAGATTATCTCCCGCACCGGGTGCACCATATTTGCTGTGATAAAAATACAAAGGAATTATAAAAAGGAATCCGCCACAAATTATATAGGCGGAGATAGTAAATAATATTGATAGTTGTAATCCTGTTATTTCAAAGAGCGAAGATAATATTGACGCTACCATAGCATAAATAAAAAACAGAATGGGGATAATTAATCGAAAAGAATAATATTTTTGATTTTTCTCTAAAAAGTTACATATATATGTACTGTCATGATGTCCGCTAATGATAATCTGTTGCTTGACTTCGCGCAGAGGTTCAACAACACCTATAACATTGTATCCGGGAACCTTTTTAAAAATGCGATCAAAGAGAGTACCCATAAATATAAACTGATTGATAAAATAAAACATTCCCAGAGAATATATGATAGACGAAACATAAAGAAATTTACCTTGAAATAAATACAATATTGAAGCAGCTATATAAGTAACCACAATTATTTTATTGATATTATAGAATGCTCCCGGAAACTGGACATACTCATGTAGATATGCTTTATCGCAGACTTTTTTAAACTCTTCCTCTAAATATTTTGCAGTATTAATACAAGCATTTGATCCTGGTATTCGTGGGCCATATTTAGAAATAATCTTTTGTGTCAGATTGAATATTTCTGAAACGTATTTATTATAAATAGAATTACTTTTCATTTTGCACTTGAATTTTTATAGTATCTCTATGCTGGTATAACATAAGAATGACACGATCTAACTCGCTATTAAACTCAACATAACGCATGTCCTTTTGGATGAAATTGATCTTGAGGTTCTTTTCTTGTGCCTGCTCTCGGGCAAGACAGAGGAACCCCTCTATGCAATCAATCCCTGTAACATGATGACCTTGTTCTGCAAGTTTTATGGAATGTCTGCCAAATCCACAGGCTACATCAAGCACAGACATGGGCTTGTTCATTTCCAATTCATCTATGAGAAATGCTACTTCCCTATCAGTCCGATCCTTAGTAAGTTCGTCACCATAAAAATACATATAATCTTCCGGATTGAAGACCCCGTCAAAATCAAATTTGCATTCTTTTTTTTCTGACATAAACACCTCCGAAGTGGTTTTTTTCATTTGGATATCAGATTCAGCGTGTCAATATTTACATAAATTTTGACATAATAATTGCACTTTGAGATAATTCATATGAAAAATAAATTTCGGGATGTGAGTATGATAAATACGGTAATTCTACTCGTTATTGGCTTGATCATAGGAATATTGATCACCTATTTCTTTATGCAGAAAAGAATTTCTTCCATAGAAAGAAAAATAAAGCAGACAGATGGGCTGCAAAATGAAAAAATTATTGCTGAAACAAAACTCCTTCAAAATGTTCAATACATCGAAGAGATCAAACTGGAAAAAGTAAAACTAGAAGACACAATATCCTTATTACGACAGCAAGTTGAAAAACAAAAGGAAGAAGGGGCACGCCTGGAAACGAAGGTTCAGGAAACAGAAAAAAATATTCAGGAACAAAAGGAATTGCTCAAGCAGGCAACTGAGAGTCTTAGAGATACTTTTAATGCGCTTTCATCCGATGCACTGAAAAGCAATAATGAAACCTTTTTGAAACTAGCGAAGCAAAACCTGGAAACAATTCTGGAAAAGACAAAAAGCGAATTCGGCAAACAGGCGATCGAGGAAACGTTGGAACCTTTGAAAATTTCTCTTGAACGCTATAATCGGGAAATAAAAACCATTGAGAATCTTAGAAAAGAGGATCTCGGCAGTTTGAAGGAGCAGATCACTCAACTTGCGAATTCCAGTGAAAATCTTAAGAAGGAAACTGCAGGTCTGAAAAATGCGCTCAAACGACCTGAAGTACGCGGCAAATGGGGAGAGCTACAGCTTAGGCGAGTTGTCGAGCTAGTGGGCATGTCCGAATATTGTGATTTTTCAGAACAGGTCAGTGTGCAAACTGAGGAGGGACAGCTTCGACCAGACCTCATAGTATATCTTCCGGGGCACAGGAATATTGTGGTTGATTCCAAAGCTCCTACGAAATATTTCATGGAAGCCTATGAAGCTGAAACTGAAGAAAAAAGAGAAGCTGCTAAGATAGCTTATTCACGCGCTGTTCGTCATCATATGAATGAACTCTCCAAAAAGAATTACTGGAAACAGTTTGAGGATGCACCCGACTTTGTAGTTCTTTTTCTGCCCGGCGAGTCCTTTTTCTCAGCAGCATTAGAGCTCGATAACAAACTCATTGAAGACGGAATTCAGAATAAAGTCATAATTGCAACACCTACGACCTTCATCGCTCTTCTTCGCACAGTTGCGATGAGTTGGCAACAGCAAAAATTAACTGAGAATGCTAAACAGATCGCAGAGACCGGCACCGAACTATACGAACGTATCTGCACTTTTCAGGAACACCTTGATAGAGTTGGTTCAAGCCTTGATGCTTCTGTGAAACAATATAATAAAGCGATTGGTTCGTTCACAAGCCGAATTGTGCCTAGTGTTCGCAAACTGGAAGAGCTCGGAGTGCAGCAGACAAAGAAAAAACTTCAAGAAACCCAGAAAATTGACACAAACCCTCGTGCACTTTCGTCGGAATAAAATCGTGACAAAAAAATGGTGGGCGATGTAGGATTCGAACCTACGACTTCTTCCTTGTAAGGGAAGCACTCTAGCCTCTGAGTTAATCACCCACGTGGGACAAAATGTAAAGATTGTTCTTCAAACGTCAAGAATATTGACATCAAAAATAACCTTTCATTTCATGCAAATCTCATGAATAAAGTAAAAATCTGTCTGCTTATTCTTATCTTGCTCATTCCTCTCTACCTTTCAGGAGAAATGGAATTGACGATTGCCCGTGTGCAATATGACGGCGGCGGGGATTGGTATAATGACACCTCAGTTATTCCGAATCTCTGTGATGAGATCAATTCACGAACATTGATCAAAGCATCATCCGAACAAGCAATCGTTTCCCTCAAAAATAACTCTGTTCTGAACTATCCCTTTCTGTACTTGACCGGGCATGGTAATATCAGTTTTTCTGAGGAAGAGTGCACAAATCTACGGAATTACCTTGAAAAAGGCGGATTCCTTTATGTCGATGATGATTACGGTCTGGATGAATACTTTCGCAGGGAATTTGCAAAGGTATTTCCTGAAAAAGAGCTTCAGGAATTGCCGGCTTCTTTTCCACTTTTTGATTGTTACTACACCTTCTCAAACGGACTTCCTAAAATACATGAACATGACGGAAAAAGACCCCAGGCATTTGCCTTATTTGATGAGCATGGCAGAATGATGGTCTTATATACCTATGAAACAAATATTAGTGACGGATGGGCTTCCCCGGAAGTTCATAAAGATCCCCCACATATACGTGAACAGGCATTTAAAATGGGAATCAACATCGTTTATTATGTGCTTACTTACTAAAGAATAATCATGAAGATAATCTGCATTTCGGACTTACACCAGTGTCTTTTTGTGGATAAAGAAGAGCAGGAAAAACTGGATACTTTTTATTCCTTTCTTGATGCACTTATTGCTGACCCGCCGGACAAACTAATTATTGCCGGCGACCTTTTTGATGTCTGGTTTGAGTACTCAATGGTCATTCCAAAGGCACTCTTTGAAACTCTTCATAAACTGAAAACTCTTATCGAGCAAGGCACGCAGGTTATATATGTTGCAGGAAATCATGACTTTGTGTTCAAGGATTTCTTTCAATTAAATCTGCAAGCTGAGGTTTATAAAAGTGACTATGTTTTTACTTGTGCAGGAAAAAAGTTTTATGTATCACACGGTGATGAATATACCTCTAATGACCTGCAATATCATGTGTTGAAAAGCATTATGCGAAATCCTCTTGTTCATAGACTTTTCAGTTGGGTTCACCCAGATGTCGGGTTAAATACCGGCAAACTCATGTCGCGTTCCAGCAGTAATTTCAACAAATCCCAAAAAACTCTGAGAAAGCAGGAAAAGGGATTGATCGAATTCTCAAAGAAGCTGTTTGAAGAAGGATTTGATTACACTATAATGGGCCATATTCACAATCCGCGGATGCTCCATCTCGATAAAGGAACCTATATCAACCTTGGAGATTGGATAAGACATTATAGTTATCTCAAGATCGAGGATGACAAAGTAGAGTTAATGTATTGGAAATAAGTTAGTTACTCAAGTTTCGCAGTAGATATTATAAAAAGTTAAATATGATTTTTTAAGTAATTCCCACGTCTGTGAAATTTGAATTACTAATTACAAATATCTAATG
>ASNI01000078.1 GCA_000404785.1 Cloacimonetes bacterium SCGC AAA252-N17 | reverse complement strand
ATAATTACCAATAAAATTCTATATATCACACTTCAAAATCCAAAATCCAGATATTTATGCTTTGTTGAAAGATGAAGTACAAAAACATACCGCTAATCCCCCAACTGGGGTTTTTAAAGTGAACTCATAAATAATTGTCAAAGAATTGTAATGACCGAACATAGTTTTATTAATTTCTTGACAGTGATAAAGAAGTGGAGCATTTGGAAAAGAAAAATGGGAGTCAGATGTGAAAAATTATGTAAAAGTTTTATTTGTACTATTATTTGTAGGATCAGCATTTATGCTTACAAATTGCGATTCACCTCTTTCTGATGAACCCCTGAACGATCCGTCAAAGATCTCACCCACTCTCACTATTGAACGCACCTATGACAATTCGAAAACCCTTAAAGGTGAGGCAATTGCCCACCTTTGGGATAAAAATCTTAATCTCGTGAGAATTAAAGATGGCGGCGTATATGTGAATGGAACTTCCCTTGAATTGTATTATTATATCACAGGTGGACCTTATTATGAAACAACTGGAGACTATCCCATTTATAGAGATACTCAGTACACAATCACTGTAAAAATGAGCAATGGAGATGAGTATAATTCTACAGTGAGAACGCAATTACAGGATCTTCATACTTTTAACATACCTGCAACCTTTAATAATACAGATGATGTTAAGGTAAGCTGGGAGGAAATTATCGCAGAACATTCTATGTGGATCGATCTCACTTATGAAGATGATACAGATGGCGGTTCAGCATATATTGAAATTCCCGAGGATAGCGTTGAAACGGGCAGTTATACTATCCCTCACGAAAATTTTGCTGATCTTGTAGGCAAGACAGTTCAAGCAAAAATCGTGTCTGAAAAATTTGGCACTGCGAATGAGCATTTTAAAACAACCGCATCAATATCTTCGCAATTTGCTGTTATACAAGAGTGTCATATTAATTAGTAACGCTGCTCTCATTCATGTTTCATTTTCTCATTCAGGTTGATCAATCTGTTTTCCTGTTTTTCAATAATACTTTGTCAAACTCGGTTTTTGATAAGATATTTCCAATCATTACCGAGCCGAAGAACTGGCTGATAGTTGCCATGATCGCAATGATCTTCTTCATCTTCAAAGAGAAAAAAAAGGCGATTGGAGTCATAGCTCTTGTACTTGTTGCTGCAGTGCTTTCCGACCTGATCGCATACCGCATCATAAAACCTCTTTTCGGTCGGCTACGACCTTGCCATCCGGAATATTTTATCCAAGGCGGAAGATTTCTGGTTGGTATGAAAACATCCTTTTCCTTTCCTTCCAACCATGCGATGAACATGTTTACTACCGCAACAGTTCTTTCTTATTTTTATCAAAAATACTCCGGCTACTTTTTTGGCTTTGCTGTATTGATAGGGTTTTCCCGCATTTATGTTGGCGTTCATTATCCTCTTGACATTATCGGAGGAGCGGTCTTTGGTATAATTCTTGGGAGCGGAGTGTATTGGGGTTATGTTGGTATAAAAGTGTGTATAAAAAGGAAAGTTATTCCAAAAGAAGATAATAAAAACTGTGTAGAAGAAGATAGCTGATTTTTGGTTTGATATTTTACAATTATGAGTTTACTCTAAAAAAGCAATCAACCACGAAAGTCACCCGTCTCCATTGCATTACGCCGAGGTAAACGAAAAACACGAATAAAATGTTTGAGAAAAATAATCTTTAGCCACTTAAAAAATTCAACTTACCAACAAGTTGTCGTGAAAAAATTCTCGCAAAGACGAGAAGAAAAAAGTAAATTTTTACCACATGTCTTCACTGCGTTTCAGTTTTCTCCGCCATCCGGTTGATTAATTGTGGGTAAATTTCTTGACGATAAAAGCATACTCAAACAACAATGCATAAAAATTCTACAGGATTGGATTAAATATGCAGATTGAAATGAGAGAAAGTAATATTGATGGAAGAAAACGCCTTACTTTGATTTTTCCTTATGACATCAATACTATTAATCTCATTAAACAAGCTGTGCAGAAAAGTGGTATAAATAAACATGCAACCATCCACACACTTAGGCACAGCTTTGCTACTCATTTATTAGAGCATGGTACTGACTTAAGATATATTCAAGAATTATTAGGTCATAAAAGTTCAAGAACTACAGAAATCTATACTCATGTCACTAATGTCGCAAAAAATAAGATAATTAGTCCATTGGATAATTTAAACTTGGAAAAATCCAAAAATGAAAAGTAAGCAACAAAATTTAAAACAAAAAGCCACGCAATATTGCGCATATACTACTAAATCGTGTAGTGTTCACGCAATTTATTGCGGGGATACAAACATTAAGTGGCAAGTTGTTGAAAGTTAGGAAAAATTAAAAAAATGGAGTAAAAAAATGAAAAGAATGTTACTTATTATTACAGTCTTTATGCTGATTGTTGGGTGTTCTTCAAAATCCATCAGTTTTGAAAAGCTTCAAGAACGAGGCGGGTTGGTGTATGAAGTAGGCTCAACCAAACCATATTCAGGCAAAGCGTTTGAGTTATATGAAAATGGGCAGAAGAAGAAAGAAATAACTTTAAAGGATGGATTGCCGGAAGGTTTGGCTGTAACTTGGTACGAGAATGGGCAGAAGTCAGAAGAAGCAACTATCAAGAAAGGATTGCCGGAAGGTTTGTTTGTATCTTGGTACAAGAATGGTCAGAAGTCAGAAGAAAGAACATACAGGGATGGGAAAGAAGAAGGAATAACCACCTCTTGGTACAAGAATGGTCAGAAGTCAGAAGAAAGAACATACAGGGATGGGAAAGAAGAAGGAATAACCACCTCTTGGTATGAGAATGGTCAGAAGTCAGAAGAAAGAACATACAAGGATGGGAAAGAAGAAGGAATAAACACCTCTTGGTATGAGAATGGTCAGAAGTCAGAAGAAAGAACATACAAGGATGGGAAAGAAGAAGGAATATCCACCTCTTGGTACAAGAATGGTCAGAAGTCAGGAGAAAGAACATACAAGGATGGGAAAGAAGAAGGAATATTCACCAATTGGTACAAGAATGGTCAGAAGATGTCTGAAGGAAGTATAAAGGATGGAGCTATTATCTCGCAATGGAAATCTTGGTACGAGAATGGAAATAGGAGGAATTAATGTCTATAATCGATCCAGCATTATTAGTGATAGTTTTTTTGCTAGTTCTTAGTTATCCAGTTTTAAAAAAGGCACTAAAAAAAGGTGGTAAGAAAATGTTAATTATTGGTATCGCTATAGCAATTATTGGCATTTTAATTTTTGTTGAAAGAGAATTTTTTATAGGAATATTTGTTGACTCGTATTCTGATATTAAGGAAAAATCTCAAGTATTAGCAGTGTTCGGTGGGTTGGTTTTCTTTCTTGGTGTATTTTTTACAATTAAAGGAAGTATAAGTAATAAAGAAACTACTAAACATAGTGAGAATGAAATATTCTGTTCAAAATTTGGGAAAAAATTAGATATAAAATCCTCATTTTGTCCATATTGTGGTGAAAATATTAAGAAATAGTCACGAAATTTAAAGATACATTTTTTTACTTTTTCTTAATTTGTAAATAATGTAATTTTTAAACTGACATAATATGTTTAGAAAAAATCACCTAACATAAGTGCCTGCGGTTCAGTCTCGTGGTTTGTTTCGTCTGAATCGTTCCGATTCAAACTTTGGTTGGTATGTCTGAGCGGAATCTTCCGATTCCGCAGCGCACTCCAAACATTAGCGGCAAAATTAATTTAAAAAAGGAGAAAAAATGTTAATTTCAAAAGAGACGCATGAAGTTGTAAGCGAGATTTTTTTTAAGAGAGGATTGAAAAACAAAGAAGAGAACATTTTACTATACACAATTATAATACCATCTCAATCAATCCATTACGATGTTGATAATAAAGAGTTTATTGAAGAACCCGTTGAAGTCGAAGTTAAATATCACTCTGATGCTGATTATAAGTTGAATGAAGGTACATGGCCATTATAATCATTTACTCGATTTGTTGAAGGAGTGAAAATTGTAACAGAAATTGCCAAACCATATATCAAATCCAATCTAGATTTTATTGCTCAAGCAAAAATTTCTGATACTACTTATGTGTGGTCAAAATTTATAGAAGAAAAAGTCGCCGGTGGAATGTTTAAGAAAACTGAAATGGAAAATATTCAGAATATATCATTTAGTATTTTAGGATTGCAATCAAGTTATGTCCGTTGGGATAATGAAATGTTAAAACCGTTGATTGAATTAAAAGATAATTTCCTTGGTCAAATGGAAAAATTTAAAGAACGAATCAACGAAGTCACAATAAATAAAGATAAAAAGGGATAGTATATGGCAACTATCAAATCCGGTGACAGATGTAAAGATTGTAAACATTGTAGAGTTTGGTCAACAGACCATCGAAAAGCAAATTGCACACTTTATAATGAACAAGGTTTTCATCCAGATCGAGGTGTACCTGCAAAATGTGTTGGTAAAACGACAAGAAAATACTAATCTTAATTTATTGCCACTAACAAGCGTGTCGTCGGTTTGGTCTCGCGGTGCTTTTGGTTTGAATCTTCCGATTCAAACGACAGGTCAGTTTGTTCACGACGGAATCCTTCTGATTCCGCCGCACACGCCAAACATTAAGTGCGATTGTGCTTACCATAGTATCCTCGATGAATTCGTAACAGATCTTTACAATATCTTCTACGAAACATGAGCAAAATTATTTTTCGATCACGTTTTCAGCTTTTTCTTCTTTGCAGCAGGGAAGAGTATATTGTTGAGAATAAGTCTATACCCCGGCGAGTTTTTGTGCAGTTCGAGAAGAGTAGGAGGGTCACCAATCCGGTGCTGATAATCTTCCGGATCATGCCCGCCGTAAAAAGTGAATGTTCCTCTTCCGAAATTTCCGTGTAGATATTTTACCTCATCTGCACCTTCGACTTCTCCAAGCACAATAACGCTATTTTTCACAAATTCCTTGTGAAATGATGTAGTTTGCCCGAGAAAACCATTCACTACATTTACATGGCATTGTGTGAGCATGGTAGGAACAGGATCATACTTTGCGGAAAATTGGAATAGCGTAAAATAGTCCGCCTCAGCACCTCTTATTTGTGCATAATTACTCGCATCTATGCTTGAGAATTCATACTCATAAGGATTTTTTACTAGAGAAAAATTTTCAAATGCAAAAGTTTTCTCGAAATCGAGCTTTTGCTCAGCTTGCGGGTCCATAGGATCACCGTCAAAAGGCACATCACAAATATCAATTCCCTGAGCTGCCTGAGCAATATCATATGTGTCTGTTGCGGCACACATTGCAAAGAGAAATCCCCCATTGCGAACATATTCACGGATCATCTGCACAACTGCATGCTTGAGCTGCCAGACCTTGTCGAATCCAAGTTTATGAGCAAGCTCTTCATCGATCTGCTTTATCTCCTTATACCAATCTGTGTTACGGAATCCGGCATAGAATTTTCCGAGCTGTCCGGTGAAATCTTCATGATGGAGATGAAGCCAATCATAATCTTCCAGCTTTCCTTGCAGAACCTCAGTATCATATACCGTATCATAGGGAATTTCAGCATAGGTCAATGCAAGTGTGACTGCATCGTCCCATGGCTCCCCAGCAAAACCGTGAAGCTGCCCTGCTTTACTATCAGGTAGTGTATATACTGCGATCTTTGGAGCTTTTTCAAGGTGAACGATGTCCATGTTGGATTTTTCAATTGTCTGCTCAATAGCAAGATAATCCATTGGAGAAATATGCTCATAAGAAACACCTTTCAGTCGGCACAGGGCTTCAAGTTCATCAGTTTTGGGTATTAAAAATGAGCCACCCCTGTAATTAAGAAGCCATTTGCCGTCGTAACCGTTTTCAAGTGTTTTATAAACGATGCCGTATGCTTTGAGGTGGTCGGTTTGCGAAAAATCCATCGGAATGAGAAGATCAGAATAAATAAATATTGGAATGAAGATAAAAATAATTAAAATCACTATTTTTTTCATTTATACAAACTCACTTAAAATTTCATCGGACACAAAGAGTGCTTTTTTTGTAAGTTTAAGATGATCATCCTTAACTGTCAAATATCCGAGCTTTGAAAACCTGTTTATTATTTCAGAATACACAGCATTTACATCAAAACCAAAGTTGTTTTTCAGATTGGATAGAGAGACACCTTCGGTAAGACGAAGTCCGAGAAAGATGAGGTCGGAGATGTATTCTCTTTCTGAAATAACCTTCTTGCTTTTACATACAGATTGATCATTTTGCATGTAGCTGATGTAGCGTTGAACATCTGCAATATTTTCTCTGCGCGTCAAGTCATAAAATGAATGGGCGGAAGCACCGCATCCAATATACTCTTTTCCCTTCCAATATGAAATATTATGTCGAGATTCGTAACCCACCTGAGAAAAATTCGATATTTCATATTGAAAATAACCGTTGCTTTCCAGAAATGAAATCATTTCATAATACATCTTGCTTTGTATTTTTTCGGAGGGGAAGGTGTATTTTTCCTGAGCTTCAAAAAGTGGAGTTCCTTTTTCAAGGGAAAGGCAATATGAAGAGATATGCTTTGGATTAAGCGAAACCGCTTTTTCAAGACTGGTTTTCCATGTCTCGGTGGTTTGACCGGCAATTCCATACATCAAATCGAGGGATATATTTTCAGTGCAATGGTTTCTTACTGCCTCGACTGCGGGACCGACCTCCTTTTCGGAATGCAACCTGCCGAGTATATTTAGTTCCTTATCATCAAAGGATTGCACTCCGATGCTCACACGATTAATACCGGCAATTGCCCAATTTCTAGCTCCATCTTTCGTAATAGTTGCTGGATTTGCTTCGAAGGTTACTTCAATATTTGGTGGAGTAGAGAAGGTATCATTGATTGCAGAAAAAAGTGAGAGAAGGTGCGGAAAGGACAGAAGCGAAGCTGTTCCTCCGCCAAGGTAGATAGAGGTTAAAGTATTTTTTCTATTTTTGTGTTGTGAGATCTCTTTTATGAGTGAATGTATATAGTTTTCAGCCAGTTTCGCATCATATGTAACGGAGTAAAAATTGCAATAGTTACATTTCCTGGTACAGAAGGGAATGTGTATATAGAGAGAAATTTCTTTCACTGGGGAAAACAAACTTTTGATACGATACTGTTATTTCGGGATTTTGAGTATCCTGCTCCACCTGATCTTATGATGATCTCCCATTGACCAGTGGATGATCATCGGAACACCTTTTATATACTCCCGTTCAAGGAATCCCCAATAGCGAGAGTCATTGCTGTTATCCCGGTTATCGCCCATCACGAAATAGCTGCTGTCCGGCACAACAATGGGACCGAAATTATCTCTGCTTCCCATGAAATCATTATTAATATACAGGCGCCCCTGTTCGCGCGGAATTATCCTGAAATCAGTATGCTGCACGTAATTCTCTTTAATATACTTCCCGTTAATATATATATTTTTATCTATGAGCTGCAAGGTGTCACCTGGCACACCGATGATACGTTTGATAAAATCTCTGCGCTTGTAGAATTTGAAGAAAAAGTTCTTCTTATCCCAGTAGATAGGGCGGATCAGTTTCGCATATCTTTCTGCGGGTTCAGGATTGTAGGGATCATAGGGATATTTAAATATTATGGGCTCGAACTGCTTTGGTTCTCTAAACCAGTAAACAAATTTATTTGCTATAAGAAAATCGCCTTTTAGAAAAGTACTTTCCATCGATTCTGATGGTATAAGGAAGGCCTCTATCAGAAAAGTTCGAATGATGATTGCAGCAATACCTGCAAATATGATCGCTTCGATCCATTCACGAAGTACGGATTTCTTTTTCTTTTTTACTTTTGATTCAGCTTTCTTGTCTTTTGGTTGAGCCATTCAGTTCATCTCCATAATATATTATGATTTGTTTTTTTTGCCGTTTTCGAGGTAATCGCGGCAGATTTGTTCGACTTCTCTAAAGTTTACTTTGCCGGTTCCCATCATTGGAATATCCTCGATAACGTGAAAATCTTTTGGAATTGCTATTGCAGGAAGTTCCTTTGCCATGAGTTTTTTAATTTTTTTGAAATCAACCTCTGCAGTGGTGAGTGCGGCAACGATATCTGCACCCTTTGTAGGATTAGGAACATCCACGACACAGCAGATCACATTGTCAGGCAGAAATTTATTCAGCACATCTTCGACCTTTACAAGAGAGACCATCTCGCCGCCGATCTTTACGAATCTGCGCAACCGTCCTCGATGCCAGAGGAATCCGTCTTCATCCATTACGCCCATATCGCCGGTATCATACCAGCCGTTATGAATGCGGAGTGTTGTTTCTTCGATATCGCCGTAGTAGCCCTTCATAACAAGGTCGCCCTTTACGACGATTTTGCCCTCTTTACCGCGAGGAAGCTCTTCATCGGTTTCTCTGTCGAGAATTTTGACCTGAACTCCCGGAATTGGCTTTCCTATACTACCGGGCTTGTTTGCTTCTTTTACGTTCACTGAGATCACGGGACTTGTCTCGGTAGTACCGTATCCTTCAAGAAGTTCTATACCATGATTCTTTTTATATCCTTCACGAAGTTGATCTGTAAGCTTGTCCGCCCCAGCGCATGCAATTCTAATTGTTGAGAAGTCGCCGGATTGAGAACGCTTTAGGTAGCCATAGAAGAAAGAAGGAGTGCCTATCATGATGGTAATTTTGTATTTTTTGATTGAATCAATGATATTTTTATAATCAAGCGGATTTGCATGTGCAACGATGGAAGAGCCGATAGTAAGGGGTATCCAGAAATTCGTGGTAAGTCCGAAAACATGGAAAAGCGGCAGATTTCCTAAAAAGGTATCTTCGTGTGAAAATTCAAATACTTCGTTGCATGCATGAATATTATGAAAAATATTTTTATGGGTGAGCTGTACTGCCTTGGGGTCTTTTTCACTTCCGCTGGTAAAAAGAATGACAGAGGTCTCGTCCTCGTCTCCGTGATGAAATGATTTCTGTAACATACCTGTTGGAAGTTTGGAACGAAGAGCAGCTTTGAGCTTATCTCCTGTTGTAATGGATGCCATGATATCCTCAATGAAGACCATGCCGTTCACAAATTCAATTTTAAGTTTTTCAAGGAGTTTTTTACTTGTGATGATCGTTTTAAAACTGCATTTTTCTTGAGCATATATTCAGTTATTTGCTGCTCCTGTCGAGTAATTTATCATCACAGGTATTTTTCCGCTAATTAATGTTCCTAATATCGAAAGCATACATCCTGCAGAGGTGGGGATCATTATTCCGATAAATTGTCCGCGGTAAATTGAGAATTTCTTTGCTAATATGAAAGAGGCGATAAGCATTTTATCATAAGTAATATCTTTTCCAGTGGCTTGATCGTAGATAGCTATCTTTTTGGAGTATTTTTTCGCTACTGAAATGAACGCTTGTTGTAATTGCATATTGACTCCATACGGGCTATTATTTTATTGCGAAAAGCAACAATCTAATCGAGTATATGCAATGTCAATATTTTCATTTTTTGCATGAATTTGGCATACCCCCAAAATTTTTCATATTCATGACACTTTAAGGAAAACTTATTGAATATCATCCGTATAAATAGTAAAAGAAAGAAATAACCATAATAGTTAAAAGCACTGTCACACTGAGGTTCTCGAAGTG
>ASNI01000077.1 GCA_000404785.1 Cloacimonetes bacterium SCGC AAA252-N17 | reverse complement strand
GGATGGATACAAATTGTGTGATGATTTTAATATGAATTATGGGTTACCAAGCTGGGGCTTGGTAACCAGAATTTAAGAATTCTCCGCAAACACTTTATTCGTGCACTATCTAGAGAATCTTCATCGAATTTTTGGGGGTATCCCTGTATAGGATGAAAAAACCTCTCCACATGAGCAGAGAGGTTTAGTAAATTATTAACTGAAGTTTCGCAGGAGCGGGACTTCAAAAAATCATATTTAACCTTTGATAATATTTTTCGAGATGAGTAAGATTTAAATTAATTTCTAAACCCTAATTTCTAATCATAAATAAAATGTTAAAACTTAAATGTCAAAATAATTTTTTCTTTCTTGATTTGATAACAATTGATGAGAAAATTAAATTAATTTCGTTAGCTTCCTTCCATAAAACTTTTGCTTCATCTTTTTGTTGTGGAACTGCTTTTGAAATCATCCTTAACCAATGTTTTGATTCTTTTGACTCCATTTTGCAAATACCTAATTTTGTTCGAAATCCTTTTTCGATTCTGCACAATCTGCTTCAGAATAATTGGCTCCAACACTTGTACCCGCTTTAACTAACTGAGTAATTAAAGGTAGAGTGATTGGATTTTGGGGAATTTTTTTAGCAAATTCAATAATATCCTCGCCAAATTTTGCAGTTCTTTCCTCCAAATCGAATCTCTTTTTATTTGTCATTTTTTATTTGAAATTTTATTAGAAATTAGATAATTTGTAATTAGAAATTCATATATTACAGGACATAAATTATTTAAATAATCATATTGAACATTTATCATATCTGATGCGAAACATGAGTTATGTATTCCAGTTTTATTCTATGAAATTAACCGAGTCATCAACCTGAAGGCAGAACTCGGTGAGAATGTCGATTGCACTTTCCACGTCCTTGAGAGAGACAACTTCTGTATAGGTGTGCATATAACGACAGGGAATCGATACCAATCCGGTTGCTACGCCTGCACGTGTCACTTGAATGACATTTGCATCAGTTCCAGTAGGGCGAGCAGCAGCTTCGACTTGATAGCTGATCTTATGCTTTTTTGCAATATCCACAAGCATTTCAAAAACTTTGTGATTGATATTAGGCCCGCGAGTAATAGTAGCGCCATCGCCAAGTCCGATCTCGCCAACTTTTTTCTGATCAACATCAGGTGTGTCTGTAGCATGTGTCACATCAATGGCAATACCGACATCAGGATCAATACCAAAAGCAGATGTGTGTGCACCGCGCAACCCAACTTCTTCCTGAACTGTTGCCACACTGTAGAGCGAGCCACTGAATTCTTTTCTTCGTTTGAATACGTTCTTCATAACTTCTGCCACAACGAATGCGCCGGTTTTGTCATCGAAACCGCGTGAAACGTAGAGGTCCTTGCGAAGTTTTTCAAAATTCGTATCATAAGTTATCGGATCGCCGATCTCAACGAGTTTCTGGGCTTGCTTTTTATCTTTTACACCAATATCAATATAAAGCTGATGAGGTTTTGGCACCTTTTCTCTTTCTTCTTTGTCAAGGAGGTGAATAGCTTTTTTGCCGACCACACCGAGTATCTCACCCTTTTTTGTATGAATACGTACTTTTCGCCCGGGTATTATACCAATATCAAATCCACCTAATCTGTTAAAATAAATATACCCTTTCTCGTGAATGTATGCTACCTGAAAACCGAGTTCGTCCATATGCCCTGCAAGCATAATGCGAGGATGTTTATCAGGATTGACTACTGCAATTGCATTACCATGAACATCACTTTTTACTTCGTCAGAGAATTTTTTCATCTCTGCAAGCCAGGCTTGACGAACTTTCTGTTCATAACCTGAAGGTGAGGGGAGGTTCATTAATTTTTCGAGGAATTTCAAAGATTCTTTATCCATTATTTTTTCTCCTTCTTTTGTTTCTTTTCCTTCCCATAGACGATTGAAAGTATAATGTATGAAATGACGAAAATTATTAATAATATTCCGGCCATGATGAATGGGGGAACAGGATGAAGGTTGGTTGTTTTGCTTAGTGCAAAGACCTGCCATCCCGGGATAGCAATATCATCCTTTACAAGAAGATAGGATTCATCATTGTATTTTACACGGGAATCAGAAATAGAGATTCCAAGCTGTTCTAGTGGTTCATCTGCGAACTGCCGAGTTGCTCTGAGGTTTTCCCGCTCTTTGACAGTAAGTGGTTTGGCGCTCTTGAATAGCCATGATTTTTCTGTTGAAGAGAATATGATCCCTTCTGGTGAAATGAGACCTGCGATAGCACCGTTTGAATAATTTCTTAATCCTTTATCAAATCTGTCTAATGCCAATGTAATTACTGCAACTCCAACAGGTTTACTGTTTCCTATCAGACAAATAGGAGAGCTGAAATACAATCCGCGCTCCTGATCAGTAACCCTGAGAGCAGGATATACAAATTCGTGTCCTTTGATCGATTCCTGGAAATAGGGACGGGAACTCAAGTTCTGACCGGTAAGAGCATTATCACAGGGGGGAGTACAGACCATCACATTCCCGTCAATATCCATGATATATACATTAGATGCATTGAGCATATATTTTATCGTATTTAGTACGATCAGGATATCATGATCATCAACGAGTTTTGGTGAAACCTGCCATTCCTGGATCATGGGGTGCTCAGCAATAAAATAAGTTGCATCTTTCACTTCCTGAATGATTTGACCAAGTACTTCCCTTGAAATTTCTGTATTAGTTTTCAGCGCGCGTTTTTCAAGTTCGCTATTATATGAAAGAATACCGAAGACAACAAAACAGACAAAAAGAACACCGATGATCACGAGAAACGTTGCTTTCCAGTTCATATTCTGTTCTTGAAGATAATCCAACCTATTAGGCATGTAACCTCCTTAAAAGAATTTTATTTTTAAAAAATTATGGTGAACTTTGTGCAAGTAGTTCTCTCAACGTCAATATTTCCTTGCAATTGTCGTACTAATCCTGTGACCAGTTGTAATCCAAGCGATTTCGTGTTCTTGAAATCGAGATTATCTGGCAGTCCGATAAAGATTCTTGGGCAAGCACAACAAGGGGTAAGAAAAAAATGAGTATGATAATTTTTTTCATCTTGTTCTTTTTTGATCACACAATGTTTTTGTTGTTTGTGAAAAACCGATAAAAAAATGTCAAAATATACTACATCCCTGATATCTTCTTTATGATTGTTTTCATTTTATAATGTTGAATATTATCGAAAAGTAAGTAGGATTTTTTCACGATCTCATATCCGTTTTTGGTTTACACAATTAAGATTGATAAAGATGATGCAGGAAATTTAATATTTTGCACAAGGAGTTTGACAAAGAAATCGGGCTTCAATGTCATATAAACAAAAAATGAGGAAATATCATGAAAAAATTAATTCTTTTATTAGTAGTAGTTGCATCTTTATTTTCCTGCTCTTCACTTCAGGATATTCAAAAATCAGAGGAACCTCAGCAACCTGAAGAAATCACAGTGCAATACATTACTCTTGAAGGAGAAATTTCAGAACCAAAAGCTGAAATATCCGGACTTGCCTGGTATGGTGACTACCTTATTTTACTCCCTCAGTATCCCCATCTTTTTCCTTCAAACTACGACGGCTCCTTTTTTGCGATTCCAATATCTGTAATTAAAGAATATTTGAATGGCACAAATTCGGAACCTATTAAACCGATTCCCATTGAACTGAATGCACCGGATTTAAAAGACATTATTGAAGGATATGAAGGTTTTGAAGCCATTGCTTTTTATGGAAATACTGTATTTTTTACTGTTGAATCCAGTCCTGCAGAAATGATGGGATATCTCTTCAAGGGAACCATTTCAGATGACATGAAAACTATTACTGTGGAAGTGGATGAAAGAGTAGAATTACCTCCCAGAGCTCCAATATCTAATGCGACAGACGAGACAATACTTGTTACTGATGATCGAGTGATTACTATTTATGAATTGAATAGTGAACAACTTGGGATAGAACCTTATGCTTATGTTTTTGACCACTCATTGAATTTAGTTGATTCGCTCTCATTACCATATATTGAATACAGATTAACCGACGCAACAGAGCTGGATGAAAATGATAATTTTTGGATGATCAATTATATGTGGTCTGGTGATGTTCAAAAAAATGATCCTCCATTAGATGCGATTGCTCAAAAATATGGGCAGGGAGAAAGGCATTCTCAATATAAAACAGTTGAACGTTTATTGGAATTCCATTACTCTCCGAAAGGCATAACACTGATTGAGCAGCCACCCATTCAATTAAAAATAATCGACGACGAAAATTCCAGAAATTGGGAAGGCATCGTACGATTTGGAGATCAAGGATTTATCATAGTAACAGATAAATTTCCTGAGACAATTCTCGGGTTCGTAGGAAAGCCGCAGGTCAATAAATGAAAATTATAATATCACTTATATCAATTTTACTATTTTGTCAATCTCTCTATGGTTTTACACCTGTTTCGGCTGATGAATATTATAAAGATGTTTTGGAATATGAAGGCGATGAATTAAAAGCTGCCCTCCACGCTCTTATAAAAGATCATACAATGTATCCTTACTTCAGTGATTCAACTGTGGCGACAAAAGATATTATGATCGAAGCTGACGTTGATCTTTCAACCCCGGACAATATTATTCTGTTTTACTCCGGTCGGTCTCAAAAAGCAGAATATGCTGACCATGGCGACGATTTTGATTATCTGAGAGAGTATGGTATCTCTCATGATGATTCATGGAACAGGGAGCATATCTGGGCAAAATCCCATGGCTTCCCTGACATGTCTGATACAGCATATACAGATGTTCACCATCTCAGACCCGCAGATCGTTCTGTAAATGGTGCACGCGGAAATCGAGATTTCGATTGGGGAGGTTATGCACTGGAAGAAGTGGATGGATGTTATTACGATTTTGATTCATGGGAACCACCGGATAAGGTAAAAGGTGACGTTGCACGCATGATGTTCTACATGGCAGTCCGCTATGAGGGAGAGAACAAAACCTATGACCTCGAACTCCTGGATAAGACTGGAACCTATGGTGCAAAATTTGGTAAACTTTCGACGCTGCTTCAGTGGCACGAACTTGATCCTGTTGATGAAAGAGAACGGCACAGAAATGATGTGATCTACTCATATCAGCATAATAGTAATCCGTTCATTGATCATCCTGAATTTGTTGAACGTATTTGGGGTGAACCCAATCTTCAGCCATCAGTAAACTTTTCCGATCCGATTATTCGCTTCGGCAATCAGAAGATCGGGCAGCGATCAGGATCTATAGCTTTTGTAGTAAGTGGGTATGATATTATTGAAGATGTAGCAATTTCAACTTCCTCACCATTCTTTATTTCATACAAAAAAGATGAGTACCCAATCTATAATTTGCAATTTCAGCCGATGGATGGATTTGTTAACGAGCAAATATCTATCCATTTCAAGCCAGATAAAAAAATCGTCTATGAAGATACGCTTTTCCTCTCATCTGAAGGAGCTATAACAAAATTTGTAATACTTAAAGGTCACGGAATTGATCCTCTTGCCCAAACACTTCTTTCCAGTTCCTTTGAGGATGGCTGGGAGGGTTGGTCTGCTTATAGCGAAGCTAGTGACAAAAACTGGTATCATTCATCATACGGAGACAGGCACTTCATGAAAATGAGCGGATACAAGGCGAATGAGCCCTGCGAGGATTGGCTTATCTCTCCAAGTTTGAATTTATATAATTATCGAGATATAATATTGAGTTTTGAAACTGCGAAAAATTATGAAGACCTTTATCCAGGAATAGAGGCGTTCATCTCAACAAATTATACAGAGGGAAATAATCCTGAAGATGCAACATGGATTCTCCTTGAAACTTATCTTTCTAAAGGGCATTATGTATGGGAACATTCAGGTTATATTGATATCTCCGATTTTGCGGATGACAATGTTCATATTGCGTTTAAATACACAAATTCCAGTCCAAATAAAGCCACCTCCTGGGAAGTAGATGATGTAGAGGTTATCGGAGTAATAAAAAAATAAGAAATAATTTTATCACTTAAGACATGCTCTCCGACATGTCTACGCTACGCTCCGCCCTGGCAGGCAGTCTCAAGAAAATGTAGTAAGTACTTGTCATAAGTCGAAGAGCTTGTGACAAGTGCGAAGGATTATATATGAAAGTAAAAAAAGAACAATACGAAAAAAATATCATTGCTCATTTTTATAATAGGACTGTAGATAAAGAATTATTGTTTCGGAAGAAAGAGGATTACATTCAGTTCCTAAGAACATTCAAAGAAAGTTTGAACAAAATTCCAACTTCGGTATTTGCTTATTGTCTAATGCCCAATCATTTTCATTTCTTGTTAAAACAAAATAGTAATGTCCCATTGTACAAAATTTTTAATATTGTTCTGTCTTCTTATGTGCAGAAATATAATATAAAGTACAAAAGAAAGGGTTCAATCTTCAGCAACCCACTACAGAGTAAGTTAATTATGAATAATAAACAATTGCTAACTCTTTGTTTATATATACATCTCAATCCTGTGAAAGCTGGTTTGGTCAATAATCCCAGAGAATGGGAATTTTCAAATTATCGCGAATGGATTGGAGTAAGGCATGGAACACTTTTTGATAATGCGATCCTGAAAAGCAATTTTATGAATTTAAATGATTATGTCAGTTCAATAAATAAATTCAAAGAAAAGATTTTTGAGAAATCCTTCTTAGAATTATTAGATGATACTGACTGATTGTGACACATGCATTTACTTAAGATATGCTCTCCGACCAGTCTACGCTACGCTCCGCCCTGGCAGGCATGTCTCAAGAAAATGTAGTAAGTACTTGTCATAAGTCGAAGAGCTTGTGACAAGTGCGAAAAAACAAAAAATTGAAAAAGAAATCGTTACATATTGTGTAGATTCTAAATACAATAAGGAGCACTTATGCCACGCATAATTCACTTCGAAATAAATGCCCAGGAACCGGAAAAAATTATTGAATTCTATAAAAATGCCTTCGGATGGAAATTCGACAAATGGGATGGACCATCGGATTATTGGCTGGTCTCAACAGGCGAGGGCGAAGGTATTGATGGCGGAATTGGCAGAGCTGAGGGCGAAGAACGCATCATCAATACAATTGGTGTCGATGATTTGGATGTCTATATCAAAAAAGTTGAAGAATTCGGTGGGACTATAGTGCGCCAAAAGATGGCAGTTCCCGGTGTGGGCTGGCTTGCCTACTTTATCGATCCTGAAGGTAACATTCACGGAATGATGCAGTCCGATCCTAAAGCAAAGTAAGATTTATTTTCTGCTTCGACCAGGCTTAACTTTATTGGGCTTTAACGGGTAAGCACAGTATGACAAGAGCATAGAAAGATGATTACGAAACAAAGTAGTAATCCTTCTTGCTTTTTTTGCTTCTGAGCCATTTGTAAACTACTATTGCTCTATGAAAATACGGGGAAAATCACCATCGGTTAAAACAATATAATGATGTTCTTTGTGCCCCAATAAATTTGGGATTCTAAGTAACAAGGATTTCAGATGATCTCTTTTACCTCGTCTCAACATCATTACATGCCTTTGGAGCCGAAGTAAGGGAGCAAATTTTGCACTGAACTCCATCCTCGCGACAAGTCGTGATTGAAAACCACATATTAGTAAGTAGCTTTTTTTGCGGAATAATACTTTTATTGACAATTAATTTAGTTATTAGATTTTTCATACGAAATCTTCTAAGTAAAAGGAAAATATGCCAAGAATTTTCGATAACATTGATTTATTATTATCAAGTAGCTTGAGAGATTCTATCAAAATTTCGTATAGAGCTGACATTTGTGTGGGTTATTTTAATTTAAGAGGTTGGAAGCAATTAGTTGACGAGATCGATAATTGGGATGGCGGCACTAATAATCAATGTAGGTTACTTGTAGGAATGCAAAATATTCCGCACCATGAATTACAAAAAGAATTACGAATTGGGGCGAGTAAGGATAAAATTACCAATCAGATTGCACTACAAATAAAGAATCGGATTATTAGCCAATTCAAAGAACAACTAACTTTTGGTATCCCAACAGAATACGATGAAATAAATCTGAGAAGACTTTCAAAACAACTAAGAGCAAAGAAAGTAATTATTAGACTATTTCTAAGGCATCCTCTTCATGCTAAGTTATACTTGGCATATAGAGAGGATCAGTTTAATCCTATAATTGGTTATGTGGGCAGTAGTAATCTTACTTTCGCAGGTTTGTCAAATCAGGGTGAGTTAAATGTAGATGTGTTGGACAATGACGCTGGTGAAAAACTAGAAAAATGGTTTAACGATAGATGGAATGATATATGGTGTATCGATATCACAGACGATCTTGCGGATTTAATTGATGAAAGCTGGGCAAGAGAATCCCCAATCCCACCGTACTATATTTATTTGAAGATAGCATATCATTTAGCTCAAGAAGCCAGATCAGGGATATCAGAATTCAATTTACCAAAAGATTTTGAAAACATTCTTTTCGAATATCAAGTTGCAGCAGTTAAAATTGCAGCACACCATCTCCACAAAAGGGGAGGTGTGTTAATCGGTGATGTTGTAGGATTAGGAAAAACGTTAATGGCAACTGCTGTCGCGAGAATCTTTGAGGATGATTTCAATCTAGAAACTCTCATTATCTGTCCAAAGAATCTGGAATCGATGTGGGAGGATTACAGAATAAAATATAGATTACGAGCAAAAGTTCTATCAATTACCAAAGCTCAAGGAGTACTTCCTAAATTAAGAAGATTCAGGCTTGTCATCATCGACGAAAGTCATAATCTTCGAAATAAAGAAGGAAAAAGATATAAAGTAATTCAAGATTATATTTATAACAATGAAAGTAAAGTAATAATGTTAACCGCTACTCCTTATAATAAAACATTCTTGGATTTATCAAATCAACTTAGATTATTCGTACCAGAAGATCTGGATATCGGGATAAAACCAGAAATGTATATTAATGAAATTGGAGAAATCGAATTCCAGACGAGACATCAAGCTCCTCTCAGATCTTTAGCAGCATTCGAGAAAAGTTTTTATCCTGATGATTGGCGGGAATTGATGAGGCTCTATCTAGTGAGAAGAACAAGGAGCTTCATTATTGATAACTATGCAAAAGCAAATACTGAAAATAACAGAAAATATCTTAAAATGGCAAATGGCACATTATCATACTTCCCTGCCAGGTTTCCAAAAACGTTGAAATTTCAAATCGATGAAACAGAAGAAATTGATCAATATGCAAAGCTGTATTCTGACAAGGTGGTCGAGATCATAAACAGCTTGAAGTTACCTCGATACGGATTGGGGAATTATATAGATAAAAATATAGAATCAGAAGCAAGTGAATCTGAAAAAAAGCAATTAGATGACCTTTCACGTGCAGGTAAAAGATTAATGGGTTTTTGTAGAACAAACCTGTTTAAACGTTTAGAAAGCAGCGGACATGTTTTTTTACTATCGATAGAGAGACATATACTAAGAAACTTGATATTTACTTATGCAATAAAGAATAAGCTTAAGTTACCCATTGGTGCCCAGGAAGCAAGTTTATTGGATATAAATATTGAATCTGATGAAGATTTTGAAGAATTATTTGCAGATCTGGATAAAAACTTTGCTGAATTAGATGGTGCGGAGAAATTGTATTTGAAATCAGAAGTTATTTATAAAAAGTATGTAGATAAACAAAGAAGGAAATTCCGATGGATTGATTCTAAATTCTTCACTAAGAAATTAATGAGAGATTTAAGATTTGATTGCGATGAGTTGCAGAAAATAATTGATATCTGTAGGGATTGGGTACCAGAGGATGATAATAAACTAAAGGAATTAACGAAATTAATTAAGGATAGACACAAAGACGAAAAGATTTTAGTTTTCAGCCAATTTGCAGATACAATTGATGAGTTCACTTTAAAAACCCCAGTTGGGGGATTAGCGGTATGTTTTTGT
>ASNI01000076.1 GCA_000404785.1 Cloacimonetes bacterium SCGC AAA252-N17 | reverse complement strand
TGCATCGGGTGTTGCTCACGAAATAAGAAATCCTCTTGCTAATATTTCAGCTTCCGCTCAATATTGTATAAATAAATTTGATCTCGCTATAAAAATAAAAAGCTATCTTAGAATTATTATCAGAAATTCTAATAAAGCAAATAGAATAATAAAAGATTTATTAGACTTTGCAAGACCAAACGAATTCGTCTTTAAACAAGGAAATATCCTTCATCCTTTAAATCGAGCTTGTGACCTTACAAAAGCAAAGCGGTTTAATAACAATGTTCGTTTGTATAAACGATACTCAAGAGTATTACCAAAAATTTTAATGGATGAAAAAAGAATGGAACAGGTTTTTTTGAATATTATTATTAATTCTATTGATTCAATGAGCAAAGGAGGTCGTTTATCAATAACTGCTTATTCAGAAAAAGAATATGTTGTTATTAATATTTCTGATACTGGTAAAGGTATCTCTACACAAGATATTAGTAAGATATTCAATCCATTTTTTACAAAAAAATCTGATGGGGTTGGTTTGGGACTTTCAGTTACTCATCGAATAATACAATCTCATAAAGGAAAAATTGAGGTCGAAAGTGAGTATCACAAAGGAACAAAATTTATTATCAGACTCCCGATCATTAATAATGATAAATGAGATAATCAAAACAAGGAGACGCTAAGTGGATACAATCTTAATTGTTGATGATGATAAAGATATGCAATTTAATCTTAAATCCATATTGGATAATGAAGGATATAAATCTTTTGCTGTTGGAAATGGAATAAAAGCAATAAAAGAAATTCAAAGTAAATCACCAAATATTGTTTTATTAGATATAAGACTGCCTGATATGAATGGGATGAAGGTTTTGGAAAAATTAAAAAAGACAATCCCTGAATATGATGGTTCAATTATTATGCTTACTGCTTATGGTGATATTAAGGGAGCAATAAAAGCAATGAAATTAGGTGCATTTGATTATCTTACAAAACCTTTTGATAATGAAGAATTAATAATTACAATAAAAAAAGCTCTTCAAACTCAACGGTTATCAAGAGAAGTTAATCTGCTGAAGCAGCAATTGGGTGAAAAAATTACTTTTGAAAATCTTATGGGAAAAAGCACTCAAATAAAAAAAGTCTTAAAACAGGTTAATTTAATAGCACCAACAAATATGAGTGTAATAATTCAAGGAAAAAGTGGTACTGGTAAGGAGGTTATTGCAAATTTAATACATAGAAAAAGTCATAGAAAAGATAAACCATTTATTCCAATAGATTGTGGTGCTATTCCTGAATCACTTGTTGAGAGTGAACTATTCGGATATGATAAGGGAGCATTTACCGGTGCAGATAAAACAAAAGAAGGAAAATTTGAATTAGCAAATGAAGGAACATTATTTTTAGATGAAATTACAAATTTGCCTGCTGATGCTCAAGCAAAGATTCTACGAGCAATTGAAGAGAAGGAGATAACTCATATAGGAGGGAAAAAATCTATTAGTGTCGATGTAAGAATAATCGCAACAACAAATATTGATATACTTGATGCTGTTAATCAAGGTAAATTTAGAGAAGATCTATTTCATAGGTTAAATCAATTTAAAATTTTACTTCCCACACTTCAAGAGAGAAAAGATGATATTCCAATTCTCGCTAAAATATTTTTAGAGGAAGCAAATAAAGAACTAAAAAAAGATATTAAAGATTTTTCATCTGAAGCTTTGAAACTCCTTCTTAATTACTATTGGTCCGGAAATATCAGAGAATTAAAACATGTAATCAAAAGGGCTGTACTTTTAGAAAAAAGTAATTATATAACACCAGACAGTATTTTATTGGAATCTTTAAATAAGAATAACTCTAATTATGATTTAAAAATTTCTCATCAAAATGGAAATATCTCATTTGATAAAATCATGAAGAAAGTTGAAAGAGATTTAATATCAAAAGCAATTGAACAAGCAAATGGTAATAAGATAAAAGCAGCGAAAATGTTAAATATGAATGTCAGAACCCTTTATCGTAAAATGGAGGAACTTAACTTACCATTGTAAATCTGAAGTCCTGTCTGCTGAGACTCGAGTTCACAAGATTCGCCAGCTGGCGAAGAGAGTGGACTTGAGACGAAAAGGTTGTTCTTTTTGCATTCTGAACTCCACCCGCCTTCGACGTGTGAAGTCCAGTCTGCCGACGCTGGACTTGAGACATATTCTCATTCCCAAACCACTTGGCAAGAAACTTAACTCAAGTTTTCATACCTTACGTACAAATACCAAAAAAATTAATGCTGATATTTGCGATTCCACTCTGACAATTCTGACAAAAATATGACAAAAATGTCACAAATATAAGTTAATATTTTTAAACTCATCAACTGCAGAAAATAATTTTTTAATTTCGTTTCTCTATCCATAATAACATGTTAAAGCTAATTGCAAATTGAAAATTTTATTAAATACTATATTTGGCACAATTATTGCGGAATATTTCAGCATGATAAAAATTTTACTTGTAGATGATGATAAGGATTTTTGTGAAATTGTCTCTGATGTCCTTAAGGAAGAAGGTTATACTGTAAAAATTGCTAATGATGGAGAATCGGCAATTAATAAATTGGAGAACGAAAAATTTATTCTTATGATATTAGACTATAAGTTAGGCGATAAGAACGGTTTGCAAGTTTTTGAAGAATCAAAACAAATCAATCCATCATTAATAACAATAATGATTTCAGCTTATGGCAATACAAAAGTCAGAGCAAGAGCAAAAGAATTGGGAACATATTCTTTTCTGGATAAACCATTTAATTTAAATAAACTTGTTACTATTGTGAATAAGGCATTAGTACATTATGTGATTATGCTAGATAAATTATAAACTCACCATAATAGTGAGTTAAAAAAAAGAAAGGAGCATAGTACCATGGCAGTAGAAAAAGCAATCGGATCTTCCAGCCTGGTCGAAGTTATAGACCGAATACTGGACAAAGGTATCGTAGTTGATGCCTGGGTAAGAATCTCATTGGTAGGTATTGAATTACTTGCTATCGAGGCCAGAGTAGTTGTTGCCTCAGTCGAAACCTACTTGAAGTATGCTGAAGCTATTGGCTTAACAGCCACAGCAGCCTAAAAAGCAGGTTGGCAACTTGATGAGGTCTTGCCGTGACACCCTTCACTCGTTGATCCGAGAAAAAGCATGTTTCGCCAAGACATCTCTTTTATTCTAAATTAAAAGGAATTCAAATGCAAACAGCCGATGATATGAAAAGAATTACAGAAGAAATAGTATCCTCTTATGAATCAAGGGTTGCTAATGTTGCTATGATTATTGATAATACTCATAAGATCATTGAAAATTTTAGAAATATCAGAAATGATATGAGTAATCATTTAAAAGAGAGACTCGCAAAGGAAGACACCTTAAGAAAAAAAGACTTTGATAATATGATAAAGGATGTTCTATTAATGCAGGATAGAAGGGAAGAAGAGGTTAGAGATTTATTAAAAACTTTTTTAGAAGAACAAAAGGAAATGGCTGAAATAATAAAAAAACAATTAGCAGATGGAAATAAGGTTAGATTAGAGGATTTTCAAAATCTATTAGATAGCATAAGAACAAGACAAACACAAAGAGGAAAGGAAGTGAATATTATGCTAACAAAATTTCATGAAGAATATGAGGAAATGACTAAATCACTTTATGCCCTTCTACGAAAGGGTGAAGCTGTACATATTCAGGATTTAAAATCAATTTTAAAAAATATTCATTCAAAACAAATGAACAGGTCCAATGAAGTTAGGAAAAAATTGAGCGAATTTAGAAAGGAAAGAGAAGATACAGAATTAAAAAGGAAAAATTTATTTATTAATACTGCTCATATAAGAGCTACAAATTAAAACAATGAAAAAAAGGAGTAAAAATGCGTATTTCAGAAGACATGAAAAAAATCAGTGAAGACATTATCTCTTCCTATAAACTGAGAATAAAAACAGTGGGAGAGATTGTTAGTGAAACTCATAATATGTTAACAGATTTTCAGAAAGAGCACAAAACTATGTCGGATGAACTCAGAAAAAATCTTGAGAAAATTGAAAAAGATAGGCTTCAAGAATCTCATAACCTAATGGCTGATATTCAGAATAAACAATCAGATAGGAATAAATATGTTGCTGATCTCTTACAAAAATTTGCTGATGAACAAAAAATTACTGTTAATGAATTGAAAGTTATGGCTGATGAAGTTAAGAAATTTCTGGGGAAAGGTGAGACTGACAGGATTAGTGTTTTCAAAGTTATGATGGGTGATATTGAAAATTATGTTGCTGAACTATCGAAAAATACTGCTGAACTTATGAATGTTTTTTCAAATGATCACAAGGCTATGTCAGAGAAACTAAGATCAGACCTGTCAAAGGGTGAAGCAGATAGACTCAAAGACTTTAAGGGTATGATAGGTAATATTGAGAAAGACATTAAAGATATCGAGACTTATGTCAAAAGCAAACTCAAGGAATTTTCTGATGAACATATTGATATGAGTGCTGAGCTTAAGAAGGAACTCTCCAAATATGTAGCAGGTATAATCAAAGAGACCAATCAACTGTTGGGTGGCTTTGCAAAAGAAAGAGAAAAAATGGCTTCCAATTGGAAGGCACTAAATGATACTATGGCAAGATTACGAAGCGGAAAACCAATAGTTGAAAAGAAAGTAAAAGTACGACCTGTAGCAGAAGCAATAGAAGAAGAGAAACCAAAACCAAAACCTGAACCTGAACCTGAAAAACCGGTTGAAGAACCTAAGCCCAAACCTAAACCTGCAAAAAAAGAACAACCCTGGGAAAAAGATATACCCATTGAAGATAAGGTGTTAGCATTTATTAATGCACATCCAAAGGGCGTACAAGTTGGTGATATGGAAGAACCTCTTGGAGTAATCAGAATGAGATTAGGAGTTATTGCAAAGAAATTGCTCGATAAAGGAAAAGTTAAAAAAGTCGATAAAGAATATTTCCCAATTTAATCTCACTTCTTTACTTAAAATCTGTATTTCCTCCTAAGTTAAGATAGAAAGGATTACATCATAATGGATTGAGATCAATAGAGAAGAGTTTCAGTTCATATATAAATATGAGAGGAGAAACCAATATGTCTCTTATAAAATGTGCATTCTGTAATGGTACAGGCAAAGATCCCTTTGACCTGTTATCAAAACTTGCCACCTGTCAGGTTTGTGGCGGTAAAGGTAAAGTAGAAGTAAAAGAACCAATGATAAAATGTGTCTATTGCAAAGGAACAGGTGTATATCCTCATAATGGTAGAGTAACTTGCACAGTTTGTAATGGCAAAGGTTTTGTAACTGTAAAAGGTGAAACTGAAAAATGCCCGGATTGTAAAGGAACGGGAGTTGCTCCGGATAGTCTTCCCTGTCTTACCTGCGGAGGTAAAGGAGTAGTTCACAAAGTTATTACTAAAAATGAATGATTTAGATCACATCAAACAGATATGTTTTATTAAGAAACAAAATGCTTTGAATAAATTGCAATTTTGCAGAACAATGTTTGAAAATAAACGAAAAAGAATAATTTCGGATATCGAGCAAGCAAGATTGTATTTCAAGGAATTTAATGATAAATTAGAAGAAATAAAAGAAAGAAGAGGAGTTTAATACTATGATTGATGAGATGACTACGGTACTGGAACCAAGTCCTTTACCGGATTTTGTAGAAACAAAATATATAAAGGATATAACAAAAAGAGCTATTACTTATGTGAAAGCAGGCTTTCCTGTCCATTTCCGCGGTCCATCCGGCACAGGTAAAACTACTCTTGCTTTACATCTCGCAAGTAAAATCGGCAGACCGGTTGTAATGATCCATGGCGATGAGGAATTTTCAACCTCCGATCTGGTTGGTGGTGAATATGGATACAGATTCAAAAAGGTCGTCGATAGATTTGTGTCGCGAGTCCTTAAAGTTGAAGAAGATATGGTGAAACGATGGGTTGATAATCGTTTGACAGTTGCCTGTAGATATGGTTTTACTCTTTTATATGACGAATTCACACGGTCAAGACCGGAAGCAAATAATATTCTACTTTCCATTCTACAAGAAAAGATGATGGATTTGCCTGTTGGAAGAGGAGAAGAACCATATCTGAAGGTTGATCCGGATTTCACAGCAATATTTACCTCAAATCCTGAAGAATATGCCGGAGTCAATAGAAGCCAGGATGCTCTTCGTGATAGAATGATCACTATGGATTTAGACCATTTTGATTATGATACGGAATTAGGAATCACTCGGGCAAAATCAAAACTCAAAAAATCTGATTCAGAAAAAATTGTTAAGGTCGTAAGAGGTTTACGAGATTCAGGTAAATGTGAATTTGCTCCAACCGTAAGAGGGTGTATTATGATCGCCAAAACTCTTCAAGTTCAAAAAATATCACCCTCAAAATCAAATGGTGCTTTTACTAAAATCTGTCAGGATATACTCGCTTCTGAAACAAGCAGAGTGGGTTCGAAAACAAATCAGGAAAGAGTAACAAAATTAGTAAAAGATTTGGTAGAAAAATATTGTTAATAATATTTTAGGAGAAATAAAAATGACTCTTATAAGAAGTTTTTCAAGATTAGAAAAAGATGGCAAAATAAAAATTCCGGGAAATATCATTCGCTCAGCCGGTCTTAAAGAAGGACAATTGGTTGAATTAAAGATAACCGGAGCATCAAAAAAGAAAAACATAATCATATCTGTAAGAGATAACACAAGATAATAGAAAATAAATATTCGTTCTTTAATTTATTTTTTGTTAATTATCTTACGAAAGGTGATAACAATGAAAGATGTTGATGGTCTGAGAGGTTTGCATGCTGTTAGAACTATGCAAAGTTCAAAAAAGCGTTCAATCCCAAGAATTCAGAGTTCAGCTTATTTGGATCTATTTATGCTTCAAAAAGAGAAGGACCGGCTCGTAAAAGAAAATGACAGATTACTGATGAAAATGGAACAGACAAATAAACGTATTGAAGAAATAAATGCAGATATAAATAAACTTCAAGAAGCAGAAATTACTACTACACAAGCTAAAACTGATATTGGTTTTAAAAAATATAATTTCACTCAAAGCACTCCAAAACAAGGAGGAAAGAAAGAGTGGAAAAAAATGTCATTAAATTATTAATATCTTTAAGGAGAATCTATGGAATGGAAAACATTTGATTTTAAAGGCGGCAATCGAAGATTCGGAAGAAAGGCGGGTGAGATTTTTGAAGGAGATCAATTTAGATGTTCATTTTGTTCAGGAACCGGAATATTGCCAGGAAGTAAAGATATAAAATGCCCTGTTTGCAGAGGTTCAGGAATCCTTTCTGTAAAAGGTCCGGTGGTAGTTTGTGCTTATTGCAGCGGTAGAGGAGAATATCCGGCAAGAACAAATATTACCTGCACTGTTTGCAGAGGAACAGGACTTGTAAGTATTACAAAACCCATCGAGGTTTGTGAACACTGCAGGGGTAGAGGTAAAGAACCTGGTGGCAGTTTGCCTTGTATGGTTTGCAAAGGCAAAGGTGTAATCGCAAAAAAAATAAATAAGGAGTTACTATGAAAATTGATGAAGTTAGAGCAAAAATTGAAGACTTTTTTCAAAATACTCTTAAAAGTAATGCAAAAGTAATAAGGATAACAAAAGAAGATGATGGATGGTCCGGTGATGCGGAAATCTATGAAGAGAGTTCATTTATAAAATCTTTAGGTCTGCCTACAAGAGTTCAGGATAGAAATATCTATTATATAAAACTAAATGATGAATTGGATGTTATCTCTTATGGATTGAAAGAAGAAGAAAAGGAAGAATAAAAATGGAGGGATTATACCTTTATTGCTTAAGAGAGAAAACTGAAAGTGCTTCAGCATTTTCTACAAAAGGCATTGACGGAGAGGGAGAAGTCTTTGTTCTTATTTACAGCGAATTAGAAGCAGTGGTAAGTAAAGTTCCTTTAGATGTATTTGATTCTGAAGCAGTTCAAAGTAAGGCTCAAGAAGATTTGGGATGGGTTAAAGAAAAAGCCGTTTCTCACGAGAAGGTTATTGAAGAGGCGATGAGAGAAAATGATAAGATTTTAAGCGTGTTACCTATGGGATTTGGCACCATTTTTAAGGATGAAGTAAGAATAAAAGAGGCCTTAAACAAAGACTATTCCAAAATCAAAAAAGTTTTAGAAAGAATCAAAGGTAAACAGGAATGGGGTGTAAAGGTTTATCTAAAGGACAAAAAAAAATTTGAAGGGATAATAAAAGAAAAGAATGAAGCAATAAAAGAAAAAGAAAAAGAGATAGCAGATTTACCTGAGGGCATGGCTTTTTTTATGGAAGAAGAATTAAAAGAAGTGATTTCCAAAGAAGCAGACAGGGAATTAAATAATATTGTAGATGGTTTATTTGAAAGGTTAGCAAAGCAATCTGTGGATGCAATAAAGAACAATATTTTAGAGAAGGAACTGACAGGAAGAGCCGAACCTATGGTCTTGAATTCAGCCTATTTAATCTCTGAAGAGAAAGTCAAAGATTTTAAGAGAAACGCTGTGAGCCTAAATCAAGAGATAAAGACAAAGGGACTTTACCTTGAATACAGCGGGCCTTGGCCTGCTTATAATTTCACTTCATATTAATAATATGATTAATAAAAATGATAGGGTATCACTGGTAGACGCTCTGGATAAAGTTTTAGAGAAGGGGGTAATTATCAGTGGAGATATAATGATAAAGGTTGCTGATATAGACCTTGTCTATTTAGGTTTGAGGCTTATCCTCACATCAATCTCCAAAGCAGAGGAGTTATCGGGCAAAAGTTTTAGTGATCCAGACAAAGAACTCACTCCCGAAGATGTAGATTATATAAAAAAATTGCAAAGAGAGATAAGAAAGGCAGAAGAAAATATCCCTAAACTCATTGACCTGGGTAGTCCCGAAAAGACAGAGCAGGGTTTGGCTGAATTAGTTCTAACCCTGATTGAACTTATAAGAAGACTTATGGAGAAGGAGGCTTTTAGAAGAGTAAAAAGCGGGTCACTTTCTCGTGGCGAAATTCAGAAATTAGGATTGAGTCTTAAAGCGGTAAAGAAGAAGATAAAAGAAATTCAGGCGATATTTGGAATTGAGGACGAAGACTTGAATATAGATTTAGGTCCTTTGGGGAAATTGATGTGATGAAAAAAAATGAAGTGAAGATGAATTGTTCAACATTTCAAAAACAAGAATCTGTAATAAAAAATAGCATAAATAAAGGCGGTAAAAATGGCTGGATCACAAGTAGCAAGTGCGCTTGATACTACCAACTTAGCGGATATTTTGGAGAGGGTATTGGATAAGGGAATTGTAATTGCAGGAGACATCCAGATCAGGATTGCTGATGTTGAGCTTTTGACGATAAAGATAAGACTGTTGGTTGCCTCAGTTGACAAGGCTATGGAGATGGGCATAAACTGGTGGCAAGAGGATTCTTTTCTTTCCTCAAAGGCAAAACAAGCCGAGATAGAAAAAGAAAATGCCGAGATGAGAAAGAGAGTGGAGCTTTTAGAGCAAAAGTCAGAATGAAAAACCAATGAAAGGGAGAAATGAAAATGGAAATAAAAGATATTTCAAAAATAGCAAAAGAGAAATTAGTTGAACTTACAGGATTTACTTCTCCCAATGTGATAGGGATAGACAAGAAAGAGGATGAATGGCACATTACTGTCGAGATAATTGAAAAGCCTTCTGAAGCAGTTAATCTGGAGTTGCTTGGAATCTATGATGTCCAAGTTGATACTTCTGGAAAACTTCTTGGTTATGAGAGGATAATGATGAGAAAACGCGGCGATATTCACAATGCATAGGACTTCTTATCTATCTTCACAAGCAAAAGAAACAGAAATGGACTCAATTATACTTTGTAAAAGTTTTAATAAAAATAATATGAGTTCACTTTAAAAACCCCAGTTGGGGGATTAGCGGTATGTTTTTGTACTTCATCTTTCAACAAAGCATAAATATCTGGATTTTGGATTTTGAAGTGTGATATATAGAATTTTATTGGTAATTATTCGCAATATTTTACTTATTTTAGAAATAGCTGAGATAAAGGAGTTATTGTCTCCAGAATTTCCACTAATG
>ASNI01000075.1 GCA_000404785.1 Cloacimonetes bacterium SCGC AAA252-N17 | reverse complement strand
CCAGATATTTATGCTTTGTTGAAAGATGAAGTACAAAAACATACCGCTAATCCCCCAACTGGGGTTTTTAAAGTGAACTCATGAATGATATATTTAAACAATTCATTTAGATAAAATAAATTTTATGATGTCAAGTTTTTGTAATATTATTTACATATCCCCCAAATTAGCACTCTCTAATGCAGCAAATATCTGCAAGATTTGCGGGGGGCATACATGATTTCATTAAACCAGGCATACCCTCAAAATTTAGGCACACATTTTCTATAGAGCCCATAAATAAAGGGATTGCGGGAAGTTTTAGGTGTAAAATTATTTTACAAAGAGAGCTCCTCAGGTAGGGAATGTACATAAAACATTGGGCGCTTACGGAATTAAACTTACCAACATGTTGTCGTGAAATTACTAATTGCTCCCAACCTGTTGGGACTAATTTCTAATGATCCGCCAGCGGAGACAATATTTTCCTAACTCGGATAAACCCCGTAGGAAAACCCTTTTTCTGTTCTGTATCCTCGGATATAAGTAGTATCCAACGGGGTAAACCGAAACCAAAGAATTAGCAACGAACAAAACGAACAAAATCTAACAAAAAATAAAAAAAGTTCGTTTTCGTTAGTGTTTGCCTGCTCCGTTGAATCTTTTTTTCTATTCAACTGGAGTTAGTTGCTAAAAATTCTTTTGCCTAAAAATGCAAGGATTTTAGAATTAAGTGACTAAAAAGATGTCTTTTGTTGAAATCAAAGATGATGAAATAAAATTCGTTAAAAAAAAATTGAATGATAGACCAAGAAAATTATTAAAATACAAAACACCATATGAAGTATTTTATGAGTATTAAAATGAATAACGAGTGTTGCACTTATTACTTGAATCTACGAAATGTTTAACTTATTACTTGAATGTAGGAATTATTAAAAGAAAATTCCTTTTAATTTTATAAGTTTATTTTTGAAAAATTTGACAGATATTTGCTTTATAAGACTTTGAAAAAAAAAGGATAAGTTATATGAAGAATGTAATATTTTTGTGTTTTTTAGGATTATTTTTTATCTCTCTTTTATATTCCAAACCTGAAATATCCTTCTCAGAAAAATCATTCGATTTTGGAGATGTATTAGAAACAAATGGAAAGTTGCATCATAAATTTATCTTTACTAATGTGGGAGATGAACCGCTTGAAATTGAGAAAGTTAAATCATCCTGAGGATGCACTGTAACCAGTAGGTCTACTGGTTTGATAAATCCTGGGGATAGTGGGTTTGTAAAAATTACCTTTAATCCTAATAATAGGAGTGGTAAGTTTAACAAATCAGTAAATATATATACCAATACAAAACCTACAATGGTTAAATTAGATGTAAGTGGTATAATAATCCCAACATTTAATAAAATTAATAAAACAAAGGGAGATATTGATTTACAATATAGTACACTTTCATTTGGTAATGTGTACTATAACGAAATCAAAGTTGATACAATAGAGATTGTGAATAATGATAGCTCATCCATTAATATTTTTTTTGAAAAAGTTCCTCCATATTTATCTTTGGAGATTGTTCCAAATAAAATACCACCAAACCAAAAAGGTCATATAATTAGTAAGTTATATTCACTAAAAAAAGACACATACGGTTATTTCTATGAAAAAATAAAAATGATACTGCTAAATGAAAAAATAAAATCAGAGAAAAATTTATTTTTAACCGGCACAATTTTACCAAAGTTGCCTACAATTGAAAATCTTGATTCTCTGGAAGTACCAATAATCTTTTTCCCTGAAAAAATAAAATCTTACAATCTTAATAAGAATTCAAAACAAGTAAATTGTGAATTCTCTTTTGAAAATAGAGGGACAGGTAATCTATTTATTCATAACATTCATGTGAATCATGGATGTAAAGTAAAGGATTTTTCATCTTTTGTAAAGCCAGGTGAAACAGGATTTATTATAATCATTTGCGATGATGTTGATTTAGGAAAAAATTATAAAAAGGTAATTGACATAATTTCAAATGATCCTAATCATACTCAAGAAACTTTAAGAATAAACTATCAATTTAATGAGGAAGAAATAGTTAAATGAGAAAAAATAAAATTTTGTCTTTAATAAGCATTTTAATTGTTATTATATTTGTAATTAATAATTGTAGCTATTTTCAAAAAAGTTCAAAAATATCACCAATTTATGAAGATATAACCCCAGAAGAATCATTTCGTTTAATTCAACAACATTTGAGTGATGAAGATTTTGTTATTTTAGACGTTAGAACCCCTGAAGAAATAGATAAAGGTTATATTACAAACTCTAAATTTATTGATTTTAAAAGTAATAATTTTATCAAAGAAATCTCTAAGTTAGATAAATCAAAGATATATTTGATTTATTGTAAAGTAGGTGGACGTAGTGAAGAAGCAATGCAAATTATGGAAAAGATGGGTTTTGCATATCTATATAATATGTTAGGTGGGTTTGATGAATGGAAAGAATTAGAATTTCCATACGTTAATTTTTGAGAGTAAAGCTATTACATTAGGTAAATTATAGTTTAGTATTATAAATTAAATCTAAAAATTTAAACTTGACATTTTTAACATTAAATTAATAAAAGCATATATTATGAAAAATAAAATTCTTTTAATTATTTATATAGCACTTGTATTAACTTACGTTTTTCCCGCTGATATTTTATTTGCACAAACAATAACAAATATTACTACATCCGATAGTTTGATTACCGATATTGATGTTGGCCCAGATAATTTTACCATTACAGTTACATTCAATGAAGCTGTTGATACTACCGAAGTGACTAATATAAACTTTGATCCTGTTATAAGTTCTACCTTAATAGATTCAACACCTTCCTGGGCTAGTGATTCTATTAGTTTTTACATGAATTATGATGTTGAAGATAGTAATGTTGAAGTTGATAGTATTGATATATATGTTCAATATGCACTAACCATATCGGATACTTTACTTGATGCGTTCAGAATTGATACTATGAATCCAACTGATACGGTATTCATATCAAATTTTAGTGATCCTATCGATACAGGAGGTCATTTAAATATTGAATTTTATAAAAATGGAACTATAGGTCCCGGTTATTTTCGTTTGTATTATACCGAAGGAAATACTACTTGGCCTGGAGATTCTTTAGCAACAATAAAAGATTCAATCACATCACCTTATGATCTATCAACAACAGATACAACTAATTATCTTGTTCGAATATACTGGTTAGATGATGTTGGAAATCATAGCCCTAATTTTGCCCCGGCAGGTCCGATGCAATCCATCGATAACAGCAATGTTTATGTTGGCACATTGAATACTTATGAATTCGGCACAATAACTAACCCCTATGATACTATTCAAGAAGGAATTGATAATGTATTAAATGGAGGAACTGTTAATGTTGAGAATAGAACTTATTCAGACAGTGTTATTGTAAACAAACCAATATATATCAAAGGGATTGCAAGTAGTGTTTATTATATTGATGGAGATGTTACTCTTGATGCAAAACCAATAACTATAACTGATGCTGTAATCCAATCACCTCATAGCTGGTATATTACGCAAAATGCTTCAATACAAGATGGTATTGATGCAGCAGGTCATGGAGATTCTATAAAAGTGGGAACTGGAACTTATACAGAAAATATCGTTATAAATAAAACTATTAATATCACATCTGTTAACGGAAGTGACTCAACTTATATTCAAGCAGCAATCACAAGAGATCATGTTATTACCATAACGGCAGATTCTGTTATGTTTAATGGATTTTCATTATACGGAGCTGCAAATCCTCCGCACGATGATAAAGCTGGAATATATCTTTATGATGTTGAAAATTGTAATATAAAAAATAATTCTTCCGGTTGTGACTATAGCAAAGCAAATGACTATGGTATATTAATTGTTAATTCAGACAATAATAATTTTGAAAATAACGAATTTAATTTTAATATTGGTATTGGATTATATTTAATTAATTCTTATTATAATTATATTTTTGAAAATAATATAAATTATAACATATATAATGGATCTTATATTGAATCATCTAATTTTAATGTTGTAAATAATAATAATTTTAACAATAATGGTTTTCTTGGAATAATATTTTTTGAATCAAATAATAATTTTGTAATTAATAATTCAATAAAAGGTAGTCAATTATTTGGAGTAAAATTAAGATCTTGTTCAAATAATTATTTAAATAATAACGTGTTTAAAGAAAATAGTGAAGGCAGTGGATTAATAATTGAATACAATAGTATCCATAATGTGGTTAATAATAATATTTGCGAGCTAAACAAGTATGGTTTGCAAATTAAACAATCAAGCTATTTTAATACAATTACAAATAATATTATTTCTAATAACACCGAACATGGAATCGTTTTAGATAATTCTGATAATAATACATTAACAATGAATCTTTCTGATTCAAATACGACTTTTGGTATTAATATTGTATCTTCAGATAGTAATAATATTTATTTGAATACTTTTAGGGATAATTCATTCCCTGTTAATTCGAATAGCTCTATTAATGATTGGAATTCACCAACAGAAATTTCATATAAATTTAATGGTTATTCATATCATAAAAAATTCTTAGGAAACTTTTATAGTAATTATTCCGGGTTTGATTCAAATGAAGATGGAATAGGAGATTCACCTTACGATCTTCCCGGCTCCGAACCTAACGATAATTATCCACTAATACTTTCAGCAGAAAATTATATTATGCAAGCATGGTGGCTTTATGCTGATAGTATTATGTATAAAAATTTTATGGGGAAACCATTAGAAGATGTAACCATACCTGGGGTTAGTTCATATATTTGGGTTTCCGATCAACCGATAAATAAAAATTTGAGTTTTTCCGCAATCGATACATGGACCGGTCAGATACTTTTTAAAACACCTCCTCTAAGCGGAAATACTTTTGATATTAAGATCGGTTACTCAACAAGTGGTGATGATTTTGTCTTTTGTGGACCAGATACAACAATTGTAGGAGATGGTTCGACTAAACTGTTCACTTACAATACTGATGGAAATAGTTATACTATACCAGCAGGTTATTATTACGCATTAAATATTACTAATAATGCTGGGATTAATTATGATATTGTTGCAGGAGGAGGAGCATCTTATATATCAGGACCACACTATAATCCTGAATTATATCTTAATCCATCAGATTCATTGAATTTTGGTAAAGTGGATACAACATCCATAACTGATTCTACCCTTACTATAATTGCAAAAAATATTGGAAATGCTGAACTTATTATTGATAGTTTATTGGGTCTTGAATCACCATTTAGTGTAAATTTTCCAACACCTGATACCATTCAGGTTGGAGATAGTACTTTTATACCAGTCACCCTGGAACGAGAATTTATTGCAGGTACTTATACCGATACACTTGATATAAAGGATAATTGTAATAATATGTCTATTATTGTAACTGCACAGCTGACTGAACTTACTGAACCTATAATTTCTGTTATACCTGATACAGTTGATTTTGGTANTCAAGCAATATCAGATGAGGAGGATTCCCTATCCTTTGTTATAAAGAATCTCGGTACTGGGAATTTAATTATTAATAACTTTTCCGGTCTTTCAGCTCCATTCAGTATAAATTATCCTCTACCTGATACTATTTATCCAGATATTAATGATAGCTCGGAGATATTTATTACATTTGATAGGAGTGCACCTGGTTATTTCATTGATACTCTGTGGATCCATAACAATGATGTTGATACATCGATTGTTGTAATAGGTGAACTTACAGAGCCAATAATTTCTATTACACCGGAGGCTATTGATTTTGGAATAATGTCAGCAACAGACCAATTTGATTCCTTATCTTTTGTAATTAAAAACAGTGGTACAGGAGATTTAGTAATTGATGGTCTAACTGGTCTCACTGCACCTTTCAGTGTTAACTATCCCGTACCAGACACAATACAACCTAGTGATAGCTCTGAAATCTTTATTATTCTTGATATGAGTATTCCAGGTTCACACATTGATACACTATTGATTTCAAATAATGATAAAGATACATCCTTAGTTATTACCGCAGTATTAACCACACCAATCATTTATCTTAATCCAGATTCTATTAATTTTGGAAGTATGTCTATTTCAGATGAATATGATTCTTTGTCCTTTGTTGTTAAAAATATTGGGACTGAAGATCTAACTGTTGGGAGCATAGCAGGACTGTCACCACCATTCAGTATAATTTATTCTATACCAGATACGATACAACCTCAAGATAGTTCATTAGTCTTTATCAAACTTGATAAAAGTGTAGCAGGTACATATTGTGATACCCTATGGATTTATAATAATGCAAATGATACTACATTAGTAATAATTGCAAATATCACTGAACCTCCAGAACCCATAATTAATTACATTACTGATGTGCCTTATGATCAGGGACGTTATGTAATAGTAACCTGGCAAAGAAGTTGTTTTGATGAATTAGGAAGTAATCAGCCCATTGTTGGCTATAATCTATGGGAAATGTATCCTTTTGCATTAGAGAAACAGTCATTTATCACTTATGATATTTACAAAGCGATATACAATCCACAAATCTATTTTCAGCGTGATGATACTATCTGGGTTCATATTGATTATATTGCAGCAATGCAATGGGATGAATATTCAGCCCTTGCAGAAACATTTGTAGATTCCTCTTCTGTGGGAAATTATATGTCTTACTTCTTTGTCTCCGCTCACACAATTGTTCCTTCTGTTTATTACTGTTCTGCTGTTGACTCTGGCTATTCCATAGACAATATTCCGCCAAATTCTGTTGAAGAGATTAATATAGTGGTAAATGCAAACAATGTAGATATAAGTTGGACAGAGGTAACAGAAGGTACTTATCAGGGTAATTCTTATCCTGAACTTAATGGAGTATGGTATAAGGTTTATGCTGGAGATACTCCGGATTTTGTGTGTGATGAATTCCACCTTATCAAGACAGTTACAGATTTGGATTATGATTATCTGCTATCTGGAGAAGAGAAGATGTTCTTTAAGGTTATTGCAAGTGATCAGCCGTAGTTTTGAGATATTAGATCACTACTGTCCTGTTATAAGTCCCATAAAATCAATTGGTTAGGAGCATAGTGCAGTTCAGTTTTGTAATTGGATTCTGTAAGTAGCTGAGAAATAGGCACTTTCTCAAAAACGGGAACACTTAAAATTTGTAGAATTTTGTATAAACTAATCTTGATTTTAAGAGTCTTTTTTATGATTGCAATCATTACATAAACACTGATGCTGATCCATATTTGAGTTTTCACAGCATTCAATGTTCCGTAAAATGATTTTATCCTTAACTTTTCTTTTACAGTTCCCGCCTTCCACCATGTAGCTAAGCCCTTTATTCATGCGGATTAGGTTTCAGATTTTCTCAAAATGTGGTGCCACAGAAATGGGTGAAATATCTTAACATAGATTTATCGAAAGCAAATATCGGAGTGTCAATAAGAGGAGTTTTCGATGTTTGGGTCTGCATTAGGGAAAAACGGAGCGGGAAGTGTTGCCACACCCTTAAATTTAACGACATCATACGTTTTAACCGGAGGGGCTTCATAATGAAAAAGCTCGAAGGTTGTAGCAATTGTGAAATCTTCATTATAAACACCAGTTGTGACATTTACAGAACCGCCAGAAGCAACCTCGTCAATACCTTCCTGAACTGTGTTGAATACATCCCAGAAGGTAGCGCTTACTGTTACTTTTCCATTCAGATTCGCACCTGGAGAAGGAATAGTGTACTGAGCTGACCAGTGTAGATTATCAACTCCCATAGTTGCAGTTACGGTTTGTGTAACTTTCATTTCAGGTATTGTAAAGGTAACCTGTGGTTCCACGGGAATAGTCGCCAGTGCTTCATCAGAAACAAAAGTAAATGTAATGACATCACCAGCTTCACCGAGGAAGGGATTTATATTATCAGAGGCAATCGTATAAGTATCAAGGATGGGGGCTCCCGTCATCAATGTTCACTGCAGTTGATGTGCTTTGCAGGTTACCGTTTTGTGTTGGAATGGGTACAGTCCCCTCAGTATAATGCAATTTAAGGTCATTTTTGTCTAGTCCGAAATCATAAGTTGTCATGTCAAAAAACATGTTGATATAGTATGCTGCGGGTGTTCCGGTGGTGTCTGCATTTGTAATCGGTATATTTTGTTATGCCATCAAGTATTTTGAAGTCTCCAACCACATCTTTCCAATTCCAGGTATCAGGCAGATCAAGATCAGAATTGAGTTGTACCAGTATATAGTCAACGCTATCATATCCCTGTGTCTATGCGCCAGCAATATATGCAACTGGCTTTGTCTGGGCAAATGTTTGAGTATTAAAACTCAGAGAAATCAAACTGAGCATAAAAATGATAAAAGTTTTCTTCATGGCAATATGATTCCTTTCAAAAAATCAGTGGTAGTTTTCCTCACTAGAAGGTGAAGGTTAGCGGTTGTGTAAATTTTATTATTGATTATTTCAGCCATATCATTCTCCAATATAAAATCTTTTAAACTGCGCAAGGAAGATGTGAAAATAGTAAGAACATTTGATTAACTAACCCATTTGGCAAAAGTGTCAAGTTTGATAAGTTTTTGATAATATTTGAGTATAAAAATCCGGGGTTTATATCTCCAACTGATGTATAGCCATAAGTGCAGTTTTCTTCTTTACTTCAATTCGAGTTCCCGAGAAGTTATTTTTTGTGATAACAAGACCCGATTTTCCAAAAGTGCCAATATACACAAGCCCCACCGGCTTGTCCTCGGTTCCGCCATCCGGACCTGCAATGCCAGAGACTGCAATTGCATAATCACTTCCGATAAATTTCTGCACTCCAAGGAGCATTTCTCTGACCGTTTCCTCGCTCACTGCGCCGAATTTTTCAAGCGTGGATTCCTTCACTCCCAAAAGTTTCATTTTGGCCTCATTGCTGTAAGATACAACGCCACCCAAAAAGTATTCAGAGCTTCCTGCATTGTTTGTAATGAGACTCTGTATTAGACCGCCGGTACAGGATTCTGCAGCAGATAAAGTTTTTCCTGAAGCTAACATTTTTTTATGAAAAATTTCCGCTATCGTATCATCATCGAAACCATAAATGTTTTCAGCCGGAATATTCTCAAGCAGTCTGCTTATGATTTCTTTAATTTCTTGTTCAGAAGTTCCATAAACTCGAATGTCCACCATTCCGGGTTTTGGAAGAAAGGCAATTTTGGTCCGAGCTGTTTCGTGTACATTTTTGGTGTCGGTATAGAGAACTGATTCGGGAATTCCTATAGTTCGGATTGTTTTCTGAAAGACCGGATGTGTCGAAAGGTTTCTTTGCAAGATCGGAATAACATGATCAACGAACATGCTTTTCATTTCGGAAGGAACTCCCGGTAGTGCAAAGAAGTGCTTATTGTTTGCCAAATAATACAATCCGGGTGCAGTGCCCTTTTTGTTTGGAAGGGGAGTAAAGTCTTGTGGTATTTCTGCTTGGGTTTTCACTATTTCGGGAAGGGGAGTGTCTTTCATTGCATACATCTTTTGGATTTTCTCCCATAGTGATGAATCGAAACGGAGCTCTTTCTTGAAAAATTTACAAATTGCATATTTCGTTACATCATCATGAGTGGGACCAAGGCCGCCGGTTACAATGATAACATCGTAGTGTTCCCAGTAGTTCTTAAAAGTTTTTAATATTATTTCTTTGTCATCTTTGATAATTAATGATGTTTCAAGAGGTATTCCCACAGACGTTAGTCGGCTTCCAATAAAGCTCTCATTCGTGTTTATTGTTTTACCCATCAATATTTCATTGCCAATAGCGACATATATGATCTTTGCCATTTTTTCTCCAAAAAGTGATTATTCTTTATTGTCTAAAACAGAACTGAATATAGTTCAAATTACTTGACATCGAGAGATTAGTCAATGATTTCTTTCATCAATATTAATTTTAAAAAAAATATGAGATGAGTTTACTATAAAAACCCTTGAAATATAATTGAGTAATTACTTTACACATAATTACCAACAGACATTAGTGTGTTCATAGAAGTAATAATTATTAAGGAAATAATTATGTTTAAAACTAATTCAAA
>ASNI01000074.1 GCA_000404785.1 Cloacimonetes bacterium SCGC AAA252-N17 | reverse complement strand
AGATATAAGGATATTATACTGCGAGTCTCGCAGTTGATTACGATGTTAGTGGTATAGAGAAATGAGAAATGAATTGATAAAAACTAATACGCCAGAAGAAGCTGAACTCGCAAAAAAGAAGGCTGAGTTAGAGGGGCTTTCCGACATTCTTGCCGAAAAAGAACTCGGTATTGAGGAACTCAAACTTACTGTTGCGCAGTTTCAGCAGTGTTACTATTCCAAAGTTGGTAAAAGGTACGTTGAACTTGACGAACTTCGGGCACAGATCGCTGAGTTAATAGCCAGACGGAAGCCCCAAGATCATGATCTGAACCAAGAAGCTGTGAGAGCTCGAACACAGGCGAGAAATGCCTCTGATGAATACGAGGGCTTCGAGATCGAACCCCAAACAGACTCACTGGAGTCTGAAGAATCAGAGGATACAAAGAGGCTGTATCGGAAGATTGCTTCAATCATTCATCCCGATAAGGCGACAGACGACAAGTCTCGTCATCTCCGTACAAGGCTGATGGCCGAATTGAACGAAGCCTATGCACAAAAAGACATCACCAAAATGCGGAACATCCTTGATCAATGGCAGGAAAGCCCCGAGGTCATATCAGGAGAAGGCACCGCTGCTGAGTTGGTAAGAACCATCCGAGCGACAGCACAAATCAAAAGACGGATATCGGAAATCGAGGCGGAAATCTCCGAGATAATGACTTCTGACATCAAGGTGTTGATGGACAAAGTGCATGATGCGGATTTGGCTGGTAGAGATATCCTTGCAGAAATGTCGGTTTCTATTGACTCTGAGATTCAGGATGCCCGGAACGAACTGGCAAAGATTCAAGGGTAAAATATGCCTGATAATAAAAACACAGAGCATATTGGTGCGATTGTAAAGGCTCGCACGCTTGCACTCCAAAAAACCTCGTCAAATTTAGCCCGAAGAGCAATTCAGGATATCGAACGGTTAACTACTGACCCACATATTTCTGAGTTAATCAGGCAGATGGGTGACTCTTCAGATTGGAAAGACCGAGAACTCGCATGGATAGAACTCCGAAAAATGGGACCAACCTATCGGGGATGGGTAGAATCACTTCGGAACGCAATATATACTGGTGATGGATGGGCAAGAATCATGGCAGCTGAAATGCTTGCTCTGCATGGGTGCAATCCCGATGATGCAGTTCCTGTTCTGGCTACTCTTTTGGAATGTTGTTTAGATGAATCAATATTAGTTGATTCCCAAACAAATAATCACTGGGCTCGTGTGGCTTGTGGTGCTATAGGAAAATACCAAGGGCTTACTGTTCATTTGAAAGAAATTACATTGCCCGCTTTATTGGCGGCATTGGAATCCAGTGACTATAATGTAAGTGGATATGCTGCGGAAACACTTAGCCAATTTGGAAATGATGCACTATGTGCAATCCCAAAGATGATTGCCTTAGCAAAAACCAAAGATGATTGGCTAAATAATATATTCTGGACGATTCTACGGAAATTCCACTCTTCTATAGAAGAACCGATCGATGCACTATTACTGGCTGCTTCTAGCCTAGACCCAAAAGTTAGGGGTGAAGCTTTTTGCGAGATTGCAAAGTTTGGGTCTGAAGGTTTCAAGGCGATACCACAACTCCTGACTCTTCATGATGATGAGAGCCAAGATGTTAGAAGATTTTTGGCAATTACATTGGGAAAACTTGGCCAGAGAACTCCTGAGATCATCCATGCTCTCAATGCCTTGGCCAGTGATCCCGACGACTCGGTTAAACTTGGCGCCATTTATTCTCTTGCTCTTCTTGGTGAAAATCAACAAGGCAACCTGCACAGATTGCTTCAATTCCTCTCACACCATGACCATTTTATTCGTTTTTTGTCTTCTTGGGCTGTTGGTGAAATTGGATTTATTGACAGGGATAACACAATCTCTTGTCTAACACGGGCACACAGGCTGGAAGAAAATACACGTAATAAGGATTTGATGGCAGAGTCAATTGAAAAGATCAGGAGATGCTAAAAAGGCTCTCCAATGGACGGTTATTCCGCTACGCTCCATAGCCACCGGTGAGCTTTGTCGTTATACATTTTAGAAAATCGCAGGTATTATGAAATCAATAAAATATTTAATTATCCTTTTGATAATTTTTCTTTTATTCAGTTGTGCTTCAACAAGAATGACTTCATTCAAAGACCCAGATTATCAGAAAGCAAACTTTAAAAGCATCTTGATAGTTGCAAATACAAATGACTTTGAAGATAAAAAAAACTTAGAATCTAAAATGACCGAAGTTTTTTCTGAAGTAGGTTTATTTGCTTTAGAAAGCTTCAAACAATTTCCACCAACGCGAGAATTAACTAATGAAGCGAAAGTTGACCTTTTATTTAAAAATAACATTGATGCTTTTATATCAATTCCTGTTGGTGAAAGCGGTGTAAGTGAAGTTTATGTCCCCCAAACTAGTTCAACAATAAAGACAGAAGGGAATGTTAATGTCTATGGTAACACGGCTAATTATAAACAAAAATCCAAAACGGCATACCAATATGGATACACATTAAATAAACCTTGGGCTGAATTTGAAACTAAGCTTTATGATGTTTCAAACAGCCAAATGGCTTGGATTGCTAGTTCCTTTACTGGCGGAAACGCCTATTCAAGAAAAATATAGTTATTAACTCTTATTGTGGCAAAAATGTTGAACAGTTATTATAAGATAATTTAATTACAAAAGTTAAAATAAAATAATGGCGCGCAGAAAAAATAAAGTATATGGGACTTGTAAAATTTGTGGATTTAATAAAAAGCTAAGTGATGACCACGTTCCACCGCAAGGAGGTATTAAATTAGAATCCGTTGATATTAAAAAAGCTTTTGATTTTTTTACTAATCAATTAGGAAATAAAAGATATTTTATCTCTCAAAATGGGGTAAAGTTTACAACTATTTGCGAATGCTGTAATAGTAAAATTGGACGAGAATATGATACGGTTTTAAATTCTTTTGCATTGGATGCAAATAAATTCTTGACTTCAAAACTTGAGTTTCCCGATATAATAAGCATTGAGACTAAACCTAACAGATTAATTCGAGCCGTATTAGGACATTTGCTTGCAACAAAAAATGAAATTGATGATTTTCATTTTGATGAGAAAGTTAGAGAAATAATATTTGATGTAAACAAACCCATTCCAGCGGATATCAATGTTTTTTATTGGATATACCCTTACAAACTAACTATTATTATTAGAGATATATTAATGCCATCTGTGCGTGGTAAATATGACGACTTTGGTTTATTTCAAATATTTAAATATTATCCCATTGCATACTTGGTTACTGATAAAAAAGAATACTAAAATCTTTTATCACTTAGTCCTTACAACTCAGCAAAACCCGATGAAGCAGCTAGAATAAATATTAGAATCAATGAAAGAAAACATTGGAAGTGGCCTGAAATAATTGAAGATGTAAATTTTTTATTATTAGGCAATACTGGAATTGAAGGTATTAGAGCTGGAAAACATATTAAAGGGAAAACCGTATAACAAGTGGATAGAAGAGACAACTTTTTCGCATTCGGCATTTTTTTAATTATTGGTTTTGTTTTTCTGTTTCGATCTTGTTCTGTAGCGTAGTTTGTAATTGAATGTTTTTTCTAAATAAAAAGTTAATTGAAATAATGGCGTTGTAGTTTCGGGCTGCGCCTTAGCCACAACGCCGTTATGTTGCAAAGTTAAATGTAAATGGAGACTGGCAGTAGTAATTTTATGATATTTGGTGTGATATATGCGTTGATGCCAACGGGATATCTGTGACATCCTTTGAATTAATTGCCCCAAAAACAAATAAGTTATTTTTCATTATTTAATTGTTGTAAGAATTTTAAATTTAAACACATACTTTGTGAATTATTTATAAACTATCTTAATAATCTGATTTATTGTCTTATTCTGCAAATACATCTTTTTCCCATCCAAAAATCTAACTTTTATATCAACAACATCTTTATCAGGAAATCCAAAATACTGTGTCATACTATGCTGATTTGTTGTTCCTTTTCCGCCCTCGATCTCACGGATTTGTTTCATGTTATTTTGAATTACTTCGATCCTGGTTCCGATAAGAGGAGTTGTGCCGTTTTTATCAACTACTTTCACCTTGAGACAATTTTTTGGTGTTGTGTCATTTCTGAATAGATGAACTCCCTCATTGCTGCATACGAGCAGATCAATATCTCCGTCATTGTCGTAGTCTGAAAATGCTGCACCCCATGAATTGAAAATGCGGACTCCAGCAAGATAGGTAATATCCGTGAAAGTCTTATCTCCATTATTGAGATAGAGATAACTCCTCCTATCTGGATAGATCGAGGTTATGAAGAGATCGAGATAACCATCGCCATTCACATCTCCCCATGAAGGATCACTGTGGCACTCGTCATAGGTAATGCCGGCTGTTTCTCTAATATCATAGAATTTATTTTTTTTCAGATCATTTACAAAGAGTTGTGTCATATCAGAAAATTTAATATATCTCGGGTGAGCAAGATTTGCACAGATCAAGTCCATATCTCCATCGTTATCAAAATCTCCCCACTCACTGCCAATTGTGTGTCCATACCAGCCTTCCACATAGTTGCCCTCAACTCCAGTTTTTTCAGCCGTATTTTCAAATCCCTTACCTCTCATGTTTTTCCACAAAAAATTCTTATCCAACCGATAATTTGAAACAAAGATATCAAGAAAGCCATCATTATCGTAATCTCCCCAATTAACTCCTCTACCTGCTTGATTCTCATTAAATGAAGGGATAGTTCCTTTTGATTTTGTCACATTTTTAAATTTTCCATTCCCTTCATTATGAAACAAAAAGTCAGGCTCATTTTCAATTATCTGCCAGCGTTCATAATTTGCTAAATACAAATCCGGAAAAAGGTCGCCGTCATAATCGCCCCAGGCTGCGCCCTCAGTCTGCAAAGTATCTGCCAGAGGTGTGCTATCTGTAACATCTTTGAAAATTCCATCACCCATATTTTTCCACAAAATATCATTCTTTTCTGTACTTGATGAATTTGCAAAAAAATCAAGATTACCATCTCTATCAATATCAGCCCAAAGTCCGCCGTTTGTTCTTCCTGCAGAGATTTCTGCACTTTCACTTACATCCGTAAAAGTGCCATCAGTATTGTTTTTCAGGAGCACATTTCCATCTAAAAGGATATCATCAAAACCGTCATTATTATAATCTCCCCAAGCAATGCGGCTTTTTTTGTATGACTTTAAACCTGCTTCTTCTGTGACATCAGTGTAGAGCGGTGCATCATACTTTGCCCATATGTTCACGAACTGACGAAATGCTCTTCCTCCATCCGACAGGTCATCATATAATTCATACAACAGGGAATCAGCTTGGGCAGTCCACTTGTTACGTTCGTCACCCATTATTACTGCTTTCAATAAATGATCAAAAGCTGATGCATTCTGTTTGGCAGTCATCTCAATCTTTCCCATGAGGTAAAAATGCTGCGCCAGCAACTGGTCTTCCGGGACTTCGTTTAAAACCTTCAAGGCTTTATTATATTTCTCCTGCTCAAATAGAAGCTCTGCAAGAGTAAATCGATATGTCGCCATTTGCTCTTCCCTGGATTTGTCGCCATAGAAATAAAAACTCTTGTCCCAATCATCATAATTAATCGAATCGATCATTACTTTCATTTTCTCTTCATATTCAGATAGCTTCTGCTTCATATCTAAATAATATCGGGCAACAGTATTGAGCATTCTCGGATCATTGGAGTATCTTTCATCAACTACGTTTAAGGTTGAATCCAATTTTGTTTCATCTTCTATGTTGTCATACGAGTAGAGCAAATACCGCCATGCAAGGGCTGCCCATTTATTATCAGGATATATTATAAGGAATTCTTCCAAACCTGCTGCTCGTGCAGAATCGTCTCTCATGACCGCATAGTCAAAGACCTGCTCCTGCGCATTATCGGTTGTAACTGAGCAGTTGGGGTAATAATGGATCAGTGAATCGAGTATTGAAACTGCTGAAGAGTCTTCAAGAGTTATCAAAAACAGATATTCAACTTGCATTGAAAGACTATCCTGTAACAAGTTTTTATCAATATAAGCCAGATATTTTTCTTTATCTTTTTTTATGTCATCAGGAGATATATCAGCAACATTATAGAAAAAAAATAATTTCTCATACCCGCTCATCCGAGAGGGATTATTTTGTATATATTTATCGATAATTTTCTTTGCATTATTAAATTGATGAGTACGAATCAATTCATCAATACTATTAAGATCTTTATGAAGTGCCGCTTCTCTATTTTGAGAATCTTCAGTTTTGTGGAAAAAAACACTTGAACAACCAAGAAATAGAAGTATTGCACCAATCAGAAAAATATTTTTCATGAGTTCTAAAATTCTGCATTGAGCGAGAAATAAAATGAGGGTTCTGACTCGAATCCTTTTGTACTTTTCCACGCCCAGTCAAATTTTAGAATGAAGTAACCAAGATTCATTCGAGTGCCGATTCCATATCCAATCTTTATAGGATTATCATGAGTATTTTTAAACTCATCATAAGTATCCCATACTTTTCCGACATCGGCAAAGATCGCTCCTCTGATACTTCTGATCCAGATCGGTAAAGGAAAACCAATTTTCAGTTCTTCAATGAAAGGATATCGGAATTCCACACTACCGATAGCAATGTTGTTTCCAAGGTATTCCTTGTCCAGATAACCACGAAGATTATAGTAGCCACCCATTATAAAATCCTGCTTATCAAGACCGGTACTGAAGCCCAAATTCAGCATTCCTGCAAGCTGGTAATTACGACTGAAAGCGATATATTTACGGAAGTCGCCATAGATATTCAAATAATCATTCTTTGACCCAAAACTTTTCTGAACACCTGTTTGTAATCTCGATCCTTTTATTGGTCCTGTAATTCCCCACAATGCAGTATCGTGAGTGTAAAACAGTGAAGGAGCATAAACCCAGGCATCTCTTGTGTATTTATCCTCGATGTGCCATTCGTTGTTGTACCAACTATACCATTCAATTTTGTTGTAGAACAGACTATTATAGAGATCGAAGCGATTGAATTTATCAAGCGGGTAGCTGACGAGCGTGCTCACACCGGTGCTTCTATCCTTCTTCATGCCGTCATAAATAAAGCCATGATCGTCGATCCAGTAATTGAAATAGTAGTAGTCATCGACAAGATTGAAAATACCAGCACCGTAATCAATGCGTTTCTTGATATAGTAATAATTCAGAATGATATTGCTTTCTGATAGCGATTTATTAATATCGGATAAAATATCTATATGATGATCCCCGAGAATGTCGCTTAGGGCGACATATATCTGGGCTGAAACACCATAACCAGTTGAATAAGCAAGACCTCCAAACAAAAAATCGGGAGTGAATTTGAGTTTGTAATCCTCAACTTCGGGCTCTTTATCCTCCCTATAATCCGGTTTGTTTTCCAGCGTATCCTTCATAAAGAAATAATCGCTGTCAAAACGCGATTTTTTTGTGATCAGTTTTTCTCTTAGCCGATAGAACCTTCTAAATTCCTTAAGGTGAAACACTTCATCAAAGGGATTTTCATTAACAGTCTGGGGTTCTTGATAGGCAATGTAATTGAGACTGTCCAATGGATTGCTGTAAAGGTAAAGATCCCAACCCATTTTATAAAAACTTGAAAAGACCATCTCGGTATTATCTTCACTCACACATGGCGAGAAAGTACCGCTGAATATATTGGTCAATTTGGCTATTGCTTTTTCCTGAAAATCATACACAAAGATATTAGAAACACTATCTCTATATGCGCTATAAACAATATTCTGCTGATCTTGGGTCCAGGTGGGATACTGGTGATTATAGGATGCATTTGTGATTGCAACAATCGTATCGGTCATCAGATCATAGGTAAAAATATTATAGTACAGATTTGAAAAAATGAGATGCTCATCCTCCTGCTGAAATGGTTCTTTTATAAATCTTTGGGATGAGAACACTATCTGTTTTCCGTCCGGTGACCAGCGTGGATAGCGGTCATCAAAACAGTCATCTGTCAATCGAGATACAGTCTTCGTTTTCAAGTCATAAATATATAGATCACTTTGTGCATCTTTAAGACCTACTAAGATTATTTTTCTGCCGTCAGGAGATACATCGATCTCAAAAATGCTGTTAAAATCAAGTGTGAACCTTTCAAGTTCTTTCCCATCTTTAACTTTTGCAATGACAATATCATCGCCTTTTGATGTTTTGGCGACAAAGGCAAAGCGCTCTCCATCAGGAAAATAGGAAAGTGAAGTTTTCAGAAAATGAAATCCTTCATATTTATTAGTATATCCACTTGTGATTATTTTCTTTGGTTTATACAATCCGAGGGTAGAGCGTTTGTATATTCCGAGAGTGTAATTCTTATTTGAATAATAGAGAATTTGCGTTCCATCCGGTGAAAAGACAGGATCCCAATTTGCATTTGATTCCTTGGGATTATGTTTTGTAACCTGCTGATATTTGCTGTCTGGAAGTACATTTTTGTCTATGATGCTGCTGTACTTTTTGTATAAATAGTAACTCCACTGATCCTCAAGACTCTTCATACTAAAGCCAAAAGTGCGATTGGCTGCCTCATCCACGCTTTTATATATTCTGAAATTATAGAGCAGTTCAATTATACTGTTAGAACCGAACATTTCTTCCAGAAAGAGCAAAAATGACTCACCTTCACGATAAGCATAATATCCGCCTACATATTCCAACGGAATGAGCTTATCATTTACAATAAGATCACGCAAATACATCTCATTGCTTGCAGAGCCGTGTTCCGACGACCACTCCGGCAATCCCTCGGAGAACCAGAAAGGAAGCGAATAAAAGAGTCCGCTTGCAAAATTTGAAAAGCTCCCACCCTGCATAGTAAAATACATAAAAACATGACAGAGCTCGTGTACAACTGTTGTTTCAAAAACTTTATAATCTCCGTCAAAGGGAACCACAACACGATTTTTTATGAATTCAGTAAAACCGCCAACGCCTTCTTCAATTATTTGAAATAATATGTTCGTCTCTTCAAATTCATTATGAGAATTGTATATGAGCACAGGAATTTTCTGTGGAAGAGACTGTTCGAACAGTTCTTGAAATCTGTAGTAGGCATTCTCAACGATCACAGTCGTGATCTGTCCTACAATATCGAGTCCTGTTTGATAGTATATATCGAAGTGTGTTGTCTTCATAACTGACCATTGCATGTCGGGAAGATTTGTCTTATTCTTACTAAAATACGTCGCATGTAACGAGCTTGCAATTATCATTATGAAGATCAGTAAAAAAATGATTTTTTTCATGGTAAATCCTTAATTAAAAAAGACGGAAATAATACTTGGGATTTTCTCTGATATCTGTCAACAGAGAATCAAAGTGTACGATTGTCGCATTAATTTTCTGATAAAGAGAATCATTTGCTATGAAACGTCCAAGATCGTTATCTTCTTTTTCAAGCTTATTAATAAGCCCCTGCATCTGAGCCAGCATGCTATCAATTTCGGATACTTTATCATCAGCAAAGGTAATGATCCTATCCACCTTCTCATCATTTTTGCTGATTAGGATATCAAGGTTGGTCACTATACTATTGATACGCTCAAAATCTATAGTAATATCTCTGTTCTTCTCACAAATGTGATTCATATTTAGCAGCAGTGCATTCAGATTTTGGATCACATCTTTGATGGTTCTAATCTGACCTTTGTCTTCGATGAGTTCCTCCAGAGTACCGGAAAGGGCATTGATATTTTTAATAGTAACACCAATTTGAGATATAGTCTCATTAAATCCTGCATTATAATAACCTTGAATGATTTGCGAAGTATCGAGTGTTTCTGAGGAACTTCCAGGGTCAATTGAGATTTCCCTTTCCCCCATCATACCGCGTTCCGAGATCACAATGCGAGCATCTTTTTTCAGAGTAATTCCCCTGTTTACAAGAAGTACAGCTTTTACTCCGTTCTGTTCGAGAGCGATAACTGCTACTTTGCCGGCTCGAACTCCGTGAACAAAAACAGTATTCCCCACATCCAAACCACCAATTTGTGGAAATTGCACTGTGATTTCAGCCATATCAGCTTTTTGCTTACTGCCTGTAATCACTAACTTGCCAAAGACTACGACCAGTACCGCAAGTATGATTATTATTCCTACGATTAGTTCACTTTTTTTTGTTTTCATAATTTTTTACTCATCTT
>ASNI01000073.1 GCA_000404785.1 Cloacimonetes bacterium SCGC AAA252-N17 | reverse complement strand
TAGCGCTGCCAAGGAGAAGAGTCATAATAAGCAGAGATATTTTATCAGTATTGAACCACTGAGCTTTGGGTATTGCAGAAGCAGTGAAGCTTTGTACTATGTCTCCATCCTCATTAAGAACTGAAAGTTTATAATAATATTCCTGCCCGTCCTCGATATTATCATCATCAATATATGTTTTAAGCAGTGGAGTGATCCTCGCGATTTCGATATAATTTTCTTTATCAATACTACGACTGATGATCATTTCTGGAACTGATGGAGGAGCGTTCCACTCTAATATAATGGCATCGCCGTCGTCATTTGTGTTGTCTGCCGCAGTGAATGTTATGTCTTGAGCACATAAGGTGAATGAAAGAAATATTAAAATTATGAGTAAAATGTATACTCTCATGTATTACTCCAATTAATTAAAATTCAATTTGCATTCGAAATCGTAAATTAAAGATGAACATGTCAACAAATTCCAAAATATCTTTAAAAGCTATGAAAAGATTGGAAAACTTTACAACAATTTCATGAATACACATTTGAATATTAAAGGAATAAGCAATGAATATTTTAATTACCGGTGGAACTGGTTTTATCGGATATCATTTAATCAACCGTCTTGTGACCAAAGGTCATAAGATTACTTGTGTTATCAGACCTGACTCAAATATTGAGGAGCTCAGAAAGTTGGATGTTCAGTACATTTTCATTGAGGATATAATTAATAAAAGAATAGATTTTTATCAATTTGATATACTATATCATCTTGCAAGTATTCGCCATAAATGGGGAACAAATTGGAATAAATATATTCAGTCTGGACAGGAATTCACCGAGATATTATTAAAATCATCCATTGGGAAAATTACTCATTTTATATTTTGTAGTTCAGTTGCGGTTTATGGATATACAGAGGAACTTCCTATTTCAGAGGATACAGAGAGAAAGCCCTGTAATTTATATGGAAAAATGAAGTTGGAATGCGAAAATCTTGTTACTTTATATAATGAAAAGTATGGTCTGCCATATACAATTCTTCGTCCCTCAATTGTGTATGGTGAAAATGATCCACAAGGTATGATGACACGTTTAATAAAAATGATTCATAATAATTCATATCATACAGTGGGGAATGGCAGAAATAGAATTCAATGTATTTATATTGAAGATTTTATTAATATTCTTGAAAAGATTGGAACAAATTTTCATCCAACTAACGATGGCTTTATTGTCTCTTATAAATATCCAATTACAATAAACAATTTAGTTAAATTAATAAGAAACGAATTACAAAAAAAGGTCATTCTTGACATAAAGATTCCAGAATGGTTTGCACGATTTATATCTACAGTAATTGAAAGAATTTATCAGATTGGTATTAAATTAACAGGTCCAGAACCAATTATTGCCCAAGAGAAAGTGGATACAATGGTTAAAGATGTGATATATGATATTTCCAAAATCGAGAAGGAATGCGATTTTAAGCCCATATTTTCATACGAACATGGAATTAGTAGATTAGTACATAATTTAGCACAGGAGTATAAATGGAAGGTATAATAAAACAGGATATTCATCAAAGATATGATTGTGAAATATTAGGTTTCGGGGAGATATTTGAGATAAAATCAGTTGAAAGAATTCGAAAAAAATTAATCCGAAAATATAAAGATGGAGTATTATATCTTTCTTCAAATAAGGATCATTCAGGAAGAGGTTTTACAAAAGAAGAAGTGGAAAGTGCAGTCAGGAACGACGGATTGCAATTATTGGAAAGTGGTTATGCAGATGCACCTCCTTGGAAATCTGACCCTCTTGAAACAGGTCAGAAATCATCTAAAATGAAGATTCCAATTTTATCAAAATTGACGCCAGTTTTATTTACGGTATGGATTCCTGTATTTGAACAATTTTACAAAAAGAGACGAAAAGCACATATTGTTTGGGTATTTGGGGTAGTTGATGAAAAATAAATTGAATATTATAATTGGTATAATAATTGGTATTGCCTTTCTTGGTTTGTGGTTTCTCCTGGTTGATATAAATGAAATCTGGTCATATCTAAAACGATTAAATGTTTTTAATTTATTAATATTTTCATTTTTTTATGTTTTTGCATATTTTATTCGTTCTTATAGATGGCGACTTATATTGAAGCCGATCTTTACTATGAAAATCATTGAATCTTTCTACTATTTTATGGCGGGTATGTTAATTAATTATCTTATCCCAGTTCGAGCGGGTGAGGTTGCAAAAAGTTTTTTTCTTAAGAAAAATGAAGGTGTAAAAATTTCAAAATCCCTTCCTTCAATATTCATCGACAAACTAACTGATTTATTTCCAATTATTGTAATTATTATACTAATTCCAATTTTAGCAATTCCTGTTGGAAGAACACTCACTTGGGTAATTGTCTCCATACTTGCCATATATGCGATATTAATGATTGTTTTGTTATTATCAGTAAAAAAACCTGAATTTATGCATCTGCTATTGATGAAATTATCGTTTTTCCTTCCCAATAAACTCAAACTTAAACTCGAAGAATTTTTTGTTAGCTTCATTGATGGAATGGGAATTCTCAGAGGACGACTTAAGGACACAATACTGATTTATGTTTTAACAATTGTTGCTGTTTTGTCAGAAGGGTTTTTTGTATATATGATTTTTAAAAGTTTAGGACTGCAAGATGTTGGATTTATTAAAATTCTTTTTGGTTATACACTTATGAATCTTACTTATATCTTGCCAACACCTCCAGCACAGATTGGTTCAAATGAATTCATGTGGGTTGTGATTTTTTCTTTTGCACTTGGTGTAAATAATAACTTAACTGGGGCTGCCGTTGCAACCGTTCATATACTAACAACAATTATGATTTTTTCAATTGGAGCAATATCACTTTCTTCAATTGGGATAAGATTTACAGAGGTTTTGAAATCAAATAATTAAATTATTGACAAAATTATTAAGAGGATTTTTAAAAGTGAAACTATGGAGGTGCGACATGAAAAGTAAGATAATAACAGGTATTTTATTTTTTGTTATAATAGTAAATGTCTATCTATTACAAGCTGATTTAATTACCGTAAACGCTAATGGCGGTGCTCAATTTTTATCAATTCAAGAAGCAATCAATGTTGCTAGTAATGGGGATACAATTTTAGTACATCCAAGTACTTATTATGAAAACATTAATTTCAATGGGAAGAATATTGTTGTTGCATCTTTATTTCTCACCACAGGAAATAAAGATTATATTAACGATACGGTTATTAATGGCAATCACAATGGAGTTGTGGTAACTTTTCAAAATGGTGAAACATCCTCTGCAATACTCAAGGGTTTTACGATTACAAATGGATATGCTGCAGATGGTGGTGGTATTAAATGTAGTAATGCAAGTAAACCTGTTATTGACCATTTGATCATTTCAAATAATACAGCCACAGACGATGGAGGTGGTGTTGCATGTTATAATAATTCATCAATGAAAATTACTAATTGCATTTTCAATAACAATATTGCAAATGATAATGGCTGTGGAATCTTTCTGAGTCATTCTAAAGGATTAATTGATAATTGTCTATTTAACGAGAATATTTCCAATGCCGGTAGCTCAGCAATAGATTGTTGGTCGTCCGATCCAATGATAATTAATTGTACTTTTTTTAATAATGTATCCTACGGATGGGCAACAATTGGTGTGTGGGATAGCTCTAGCCCAATTATTGTAGATTGTATATTATCTAATAATACTGGTACAGGATTTGTGTTTCATTCTCTATCGCAAGCAACCATTGAATATTGTAACTGTTATGAGAATTCTTCAGGTTCATTTGGCGGTTCTGTTCCTTCTGGCTTAGGTACAATTGTTCAGGTAAATTCTAATGGAGATCCCTGTGATATTTACTACAATATTTATCTTGATCCCGAATTTATTGATTCTTCTAATTTGGATATGAATCTTTCGGAAACTTCCCCTTGTATTGATGCAGGAATTATTGATACTACCGGTTTGAACTTACCACTCTATGATTTAGATGGTAATCCGCGTGTCGTTGACGGAAACGGAGATGGATTAGCAATTATTGATATGGGATGCTATGAATATTATAATTATCAACAACATATATATCTTGAGATCCCCACTGAAAACGCATTGCCCGGTGATACTGTTTTTGTGCCCATAAATGTTCTATTTCCTCAAGATTTAACTTTTACCTCTGCAGAAATTATTATTGGTGGATATTTAGGGTCATTAGAATTTATTGAGTTGATCGCTGATTCCAGTTTGGTTGGTGATGCCGGATGGATGTATGAGTTCAATGAAATAGATAGTCTAAATATTATATGGATGGCTGGTTCAGAACCGATATCCGGTGAAGATGTTCTTATATGGATGAAGTTCAGGATACCCGATACGGCAACCGATTTTATTCCAATAACGCTTGAGGATGCCTTGTTTGACACGGGTGTGGTGCCTGTCGAGCTTACATCAGGAGGAATAAATATAGTAGCTCTCATATATGGCGATGTGGATTTCAACGGATTAGTTCAAGCGTATGATGCCTCAATGATATTGCAATATTTGGTAGGTTACATTAACTTAGATGATCTGCAATTGTTGGTCGCTGATGTAAGTCTTGATTCTACTGTCTCAGCTTTGGACGCAACTATGATTCTACAATATGGAGTTGGAATTATTGACACTTTGCCCTATCAGCCGGGATCATCCTACATAGCTAATGGTGATATAACAATGGAGGATCAAGTATATACCGGCGATCCCATTGATGTGCCGATAATAATCACAAATGCAGAAAATATTTTTTCTTTCGAGGGTGTAATTCATTTTGACTCCGAATGTTTAACATTATCTGACGTTTATTGGTCTGAATATTTGGATGGTTTTTATATATGGACAGATGTTGAGTGTGGTGAATTTAAACTCGTAGGATCTGGAACTTTGCCATATGAGGAATACGGCGTGATGGCAACAATTAGATTTTATCCTAAAGATGGATTTAATGCTAATGATTCAACAGTTGTATGTTTCGAAAATCTAAGATAGAATGAAAATGATATTATGCATAATGTTGCAACATCAATTATTACAAATAATTATGGAGCTAACAATCCTCAAGAACCAGAATTTATACTTCGCCAAAATAGTCCCAATCCATTTACATATAACACCAAAATCCAATATTCGATACCTTTGGGAAGCGCTGTCTCTCTGAAAATATATAATATAAAGGGTGAACTTATTGTTGATCTGGTTAATGAATTCAAAGACAAGGGTTCATATGATGTTGTCTGGGATGGTAGAGATAAATATGGTAATAAAGCTGTTAACGGGATTTATTTCTATAAATTTATTAGTGGCGACTCAGAGATTATAAAGAGGATGATACTGCTTAGATAGTTAGATAGATTTGAAATAGGATATTACCCGGATTACAATTTAAAAATGGACTTCAGTTTATTTTTCAGTGATCCGGGTTTTTTCCTTTCATCGAAATAACCTTCAAAATTATGAATAAGAGGTTCATTATGAAGAATCCGCTTGGGGTTTTCATAAAAAAGGATCTCTGCAATATCTTCAGAATGATGTGAGGTGACAAAATCATAGGCATCTTTCAGAAGAATAGGTCGCTTTTTTAAACCGTGTACATCCGACGCAATAAGGTGAACGCATCCGATATTGAGCATTGTTTGTGGATCATACTTATTTATGCAAGAAAAACCATTCTGCAAGTTTTTGTTAGCGGAATCCTTGGACGAGCGCCGCACTTATTGATAAATAAAGAAATAAAATAATAAAAAACTTTACAGAAAAAAAGTGTTACAAAATTAAATCAAAGAATTCCGGTAACGAAAATTTATGCCGTGAAAAATCTAGAGGAAAGATGTTAAAAAAAATATTAATTCCAATATGTCTAGTTGTTCTTGTTTTGTCAGGATGTGCAAAGTCTAAGCTAATTTCAAAGGGTCCCGAATTATTAACTCACAAATTTTCAGAAGGAAAAATAATTGAATATCAGATCGATCAAACAATTGCAAACACTATGGTCATTCAAGGAACAACTCAAGATCAGACCATTAATATGAGTTTTATTATCTCCAATGAAATCGAAAAGGTATATGCTGATTCTGTTTTGATAAATGTACTAATCAAGAAAGCAGATGGATCAGTAAATGTCCACGGACAGGTCCAGAACATACCAACTATTGCAGAGTTGAAGGGAAAATCAGCCAAAATTTCATTACATTCCAATGGTGAATTTAAAATTCTCGAATCATCAGAAGGTATCGAAGATGAAAGTTCAGATTTTTCACTTGAACCATTTATTGAATCCACATTTGGCTTTCTTCCTGATAAAAAAGTAAAAACCGGTGAAACCTGGAACAAAGAAAGCACTTCAGATGCCCATACTTCAAAATCAAAGTATACATTACTCGGCTATAAAATTGTAAAAGATGGCCTTAACCTCGCAATTATTGAAGAAGAATCAGAAACCAGTATTGATAAGAATGTTAAGGAAAACATGATGGATATTCATACAGTTCTTTCTGGGAAAACCGAAGCAATAATCAATTGTTCTCTAATAGATGGATTTATTATTTCCAGCAAATCTCACGCTGCAATGGAAGGAACATCATACATTACGGGAACACCTGCTGGTGATTTGTCCATTCCAACCTATTTGAATATTGATGCTAAAATGATAAGAATCAAATAAGAAGAGGAGTTTAAAATGTTAAAAACTATGTTTAATCCCGATCTATCGGGGGAAAAAATAATTATTATCTTACTGTTAGCTATTTCGGTTTCAAGCTGTGCAATAAAGATCAACTATTCCTACCTGCAAAATTATAATCAGGAAACTTTTGAAGGTGCGAACGCTGTTGTGGTCTATGATAGCACAGGCGTGGAACTCGAAAAAGACGGAAAGTATGTTTACGAACAACACAAATTAGTTAAGATACTTACGATGAAGGGAAAAGCCATGTTTTCTGAAGCTGTATTTGGATATTTCACAAAGTATGACACAGTTATAGTAGAGCAGGCAAAAGTAATTAGTCCTGATGGAGAAGTTTTAAATGTTTCCAAAGAAGATATCAAAGATGTGAAAATACCGGCTTTTGGTAAATTTTTCCTGCCAAATGTAAGAATGAAAAAGATCATCTTTCCAAATTTAGAAGAGGGATCGAGTGTAGAATATTTAGTAAAAACCATCTCCAAAAATCCGCCTATGGAAAATCATTTTAATACTGCGGTTATATTTGAGGGAACAGAACCAATTCAGAAGATGGTTTTCTCAATTAATTCTCCAATTGGTCTAAGTTGGATTAAAACCAACGATGATGACAATGCGATAATATTCCAAGAAAATAAGGGAGAGGATAAAATCTTATATAAATGGAGAATAAAGGACATTCCTGGGATAGTTGAAGAGCCTATGATGCCGCCCTTATCTGATATTTCCAAGAAAATCGTAATCTCTTCCATAGATTCCTGGAAAGATTGCTCAAAATGGTATTACGAGCTGTGCAAGGATAAATATGTTACAAACGATACTATGAATGCTGTGATCGACAGTCTGCTCGTTGGTCAGGAAACACGCGAAGACAGCATTCGGGTTTTGTATTATTATGTCTCTAAAAATATTCGCTATGTCGGAACAAAAATGACAGGGGAAAAAGGTGGTTATGAGCCATTTCCTGCTACTAAAACATTTAAAGAAAAATACGGTGTTTGCAGGGATAAAGCCTGTTTGCTTGTTGCTATGCTGCGTCAGGCAGGTATTGATGCAGACATAGTTCTCATAAATCCTATGCAAGTTGTTGAAAAAGGGATTCCACATATTGCCCAATTCAACCATGCTATCACAGCCGTAATCAATGAGGACGGCAGCTACCTTTTCATCGATGGGACAGCAGAGAACACAAGTGAATTCTTGATGTCTATCGAGCAGGACAAAGCTGCTCTTGTTTGTAATGAAGAAGGGGAAGATTTACTGTTAACACCGAAAGTGCCACCTGAAGAAAATCTTATGTTAATAAATGCTGTTGGGAATATAAGTGAAGCAGGAGAACTTACTGAAAAGGCAACTATGGAGCTTTCCGGTTTGATGGGAATGGCTTTTCGTCAAATACTTACCAAACTTCCACCAGAACAATTCAAACAGATATTCAATATGATGATCACGGAAATGATCTCAGGTGCTGTGCTTGATACATTTTATTACTCCGATCCGGAAGACCTTAACAAGCCACTTGAGATAACTATTGAGTTCTCTTCGGATGATTTTGGTTTACGATTGGATGAAAATTTCTCCTTTAAATTTCCATTTTCCTCAGGACAGGGTACGGGTGCATCTATTTCGATAGGAGGAGGGGGAAACCCATTTGCCCTGGAACAAAGGAAATATCCCTTATTTTTTTACACAACATTAAAAACCGAAGTTAATGAAAAGATAGTTATTCCTGAAGGATTTAAGGTAAAAGAACTACCTGAAACATTAGACGAAGACCTTGGTTTCTTCAAAACAGAAAGCAGATATACAATCAGCGAAGATTCAATAACTCACAAAGCAGTAAATTCTTTTTGTGAATATATCTTTTCTCCTGATGAATATAAAGAGATGAAAACAATTCTTGACCTAATGTCTCAAAAATCAGGGCAGGAAGTAGTTTTGATTAAGAAGGGTGGTCAAGAATGAAAAAAATCATAATAACTGTTCTGGCTCTTTTATTCTTCGCTTTTCCGTTGTTCGCAAAAATTGTTGAATACCCAAATGCCTCCTGTCTTGTGCTTCTTGACAGCACTTCAATAAGTTTGAATAAGGATTCGGAAGTAACAAAAGAGCGGTATTTAAGAATTGAAATTTTGCAGAAAAGAGGAAGAAGTGTTTACGGCGATATAAAAGAAAGATTCGATAAAGATGACCAGGTTTTTGAAATATTAAAGGCTCAGACCATCACTCCTTCCGGAGAAATCATCACTCCAAAGGACGATGCAATATCTGTGGTCAGCGCCCCGGAAGTTGCTTTTGCAACCCAATATACGAATTTGCAAATGCAGGTGGTTACTTTCCCAGCTTTGGAAAAGGGAGCGATTATCGAATACTGTTATAGGATCACTTCAACCCAACCTTTGAAAAATCCGATGTTCGGACTCATCATATTTCAAGAAACGGAACCAATAAAGAAAAAGATAGTCACCATAAATTTCCCCAAAGAGCAAAAACCCTCATTTCATTATGAATTCATTGGTGATGAAGTCGAGCCGGTGATAAAAAATCTCGGGAGTGAAATGGTATCATATTCTTTTTTAATGGAAGATATCAGCAAGATAGGATCAGAACCCTATATGCCAGCAATCGCAGATATTTCACCTAAATTGTGTTATACTTTTTATCCTGATTGGAACACATTCTGCAAATGGTATGGAAAAAACTTCTTTAAATCCGCAAAACCTTCTGGTGCTTTAAAAAAGTATGCAAATGAACTTGGTGGGAACACAATAGATGAACAGATCAAAAAAATCGTTCTTTTTATTCAACAAAAGGTAAGAAATGTATATCTATCCTTTGGTGAAAGTGGATATAAACCAAACAAAGCCAAAGAAATTTTACATAATATGTATGGTGACTCTCAGGATAAGGCTGTATTGCTCGTTGCTCTTCTTAAGGCAATAGATGTTGATGCTTATCCTGTTTTGGTCGCTTCTCAGGACTCTGTAGATATTGAAAATTCCCTTCCGGTTCCCTCAATTTTTAAACACATATTGGTCGCTATAGGAAATGATGAGAAGAGGTGGTATGTTTCGCCAACTGGTCAATTTTGTAAATATCGCTGGCTGCCTGCGAGTTTACAGGGAAGAGATGCAATTCTTCTCACAAAAAAAGGAGAAAATTATGTCCACATTCCGATCTTCGATCCTTCTGCGAGCAACTGCGATGTTTCTCTCGTAGCTGATATTGATGAAAAGGGAAACATGAACGGCACTTTTGAGCTAACCGCAACTGGCTATTGCGATAGGCAGGTAAGAAATCAGTTAAAGCAAAAGAACAAGGAAGAGCAAGATATTTTCTTCAAAACTGTTGTGAACAGCGTACTTGGTGGTTCAAAAGTTATCTCATACAATTTTACAAATCCGGAAGATTTGACCAGAGATATGAAGCTGAAAGCTGTGTTCGAATCTCCAAATTATGTTACTTTTCAGGGAGATAAAATAAGATTTAATATTCCCAGATTGAGTATAAACGGGGCTAACATTGGAAACTATTGTGATGCAAAAGAACGCGATTATGGGCTTCTTCTCCAATCAGCTCGGAAATATACCTATAATGCCAGAATTACCATTCCTGAAGAATATACTGCAGAATATACGCCTCGTGCCGGTTGTATTGATCTCGGTATTGCTCAATATGATATAAATTCCTATCTTGAGAATGAAGTGGTTTATTTCAATTCTTATTTTAACCTGAAAGAAAGGGATGTGCCTGTTTTGAAATATGATCAATTCAAGCAAAAACAGGACGAATATTTTAACAGGAATAACTGGATGGTCATTTTAGAAAAATAGTATCAATTGACTAAAAAATATTAAGACCTCCAAGGTATTTTAACTCATGGATGTTTTTTTTGATTCTGTAATTTTTGAAGAATCATAGGGAATTTTCCGAAATGATTTGACAAAAAATACTTAAAATTATCTTAACATATCTGAGTTCACTATAAAAACTAAGACCTGAAGATAAAAAAGGAATAAGTGAAAATGAGAGAACCAAAATTTGTCATTCTCGATCCGCCAGCTAGCGGAGAAGAATCTATTAACTTATTTTGCTGTTGCTAATTAGAGATTCTTCACCCCACTTCGTTTCTTTCAGAATTACAAGTTTAGGGTAAAATTTCCTAAATTACCTATTTTGCATAACTCATATATGAGTTTACTATAAAAACCCTTGAAATATAATTGAGTAATTACTTTACACATAATTACCAACAGACATTAGTGTGTTCATAG
>ASNI01000072.1 GCA_000404785.1 Cloacimonetes bacterium SCGC AAA252-N17 | reverse complement strand
ATAGTAAACTCATTGATTATTTATTAAAAGAATTAAGAAAAAAAGGAATTAATCATTTACAGAAAGTCACTGGCGCAACAGATAGTCCGACTGATATAGTTCGAAGATTTAGCCCAGTAAGCAATGAATTTGAAAAATACATAAAACCTAATGAAGAAATTAGAGTGGTTTTGACAACAGATATCTTAAGCGAGGGACAGAATCTGCAAGATGGTTATATTGTCGTGAACTATGACCTGCCCTGGGCAATTATAAAACTGATCCAAAGAGCCGGAAGAGTGGATAGAATCGGTCAAAAATCAGAAAAAATATTAGTATATTCGTTTTTACCGGCAGAAGGTGTTGAAAGAATCATCAGATTAAGACAACGAGTTCGAGCAAGATTGAAAGAAAATGCCGAGGTGGTTGGAACAGACGAAGAATTCTTTGAAGATCAGCAATCAGATGGAAAAATGTTAGATTTGTATAATGAAAATTCTGAAATCCTCGATGATACTGATACAGAAGTAGATTTGTCGTCTTATGCATATCAAATATGGAAGGATGCTGTTGAAAAAGATCCGAAATTAGAGAATGAAATTGCAAAATTACCTTCAGTAGTTTATTCAACTAAAGCATATAATCCGAAAAATATTTATCCCGAAGGGGTTCTCCTTTATATGAAAACTGCAGATGATTATGATGCATTAAGTTGGATTGGTATTGATGGAAAAATAATTACCGAATCTCAGTTTGAAATCCTCAAAGCTGCAAGATGTAAACCAGATACACCAGCCATGGAAAAACTACCTAAACATCATGAGTTAGTAAAGATCGGGGCTGAACATATTGCGAAAGAAAGCAAGTACGTTGGTGGGCAATTAGGCAGACCAACAAGTGCAAGATACAGGGTATATCATATTCTTAAGAAATTCAGGGAAGACATGAAAGACACTCTGTTTGATACTGTTGAATTAGAAAAAACAATGGAAGAAATATATAAATTCCCATTAAGAGAAGTTGCTAAGGATATTTTAAACAGACAGCTTAAATCCAAAATTTCCGATCATGAACTCGTTGATCTGGCTTTGAACCTGAGAGATGAAGGAAGACTATGTATCATTCATGAAGAAAAAGAAGAAAAGGAACCAAGAATTATTTGTTCTCTTGGCTTAAAGAGGGAAGATAATAATGCCAATTAGCAGAAATGTTACAAGAAACCTCATAAAAAGTTTCAAGTTTAAAGAGCTATTTTTTGAACAACTCGGATGGGATGAATTAAAAGTTCAACCATTACCAATTTCCATAACTGATAGCCAATTTTCGTTGCAGCCAATTGCTCAAAAGAAAGATGTGCAAATCTATCTATGTGATTACGATGAAAAAGGTCTCATCCCGCTCTATCCAATCAGAAAAAAGATCGATACAAAACTAAGGAAACATGCGTTTGAACACTTGATCATTTTTATAGATGCTAAGAAAACTAAACAAATATGGATGTGGGTTTCTAAAGAAGCAGGAAAACCTACCGCATATCGTCAGGTTGAATATAACATTAATCAGTCAGGAGAAGAATTATTACAAAAACTTAACCAGATCACTTTCTCCCTCGATGAGGAAGAAGGTTTATCGCTATTCTCAGTGACCAAAAGACTCAAAGATGCTCTTGATAAAGACAAAGTTACTAAGAAATTTTATGAGAAATTCCAAAAAGAACATGATAAATTCCTAAAAACGATAACTGGTATTTCCAAGGAAGACGATAAAAAATGGTATGCATCACTACTCTTGAATCGGTTGATGTTCATCTATTTCATCCAGAAAAAGGGATTTCTCGATAACGATTTAGATTACATGAAAAACCGAATGGAAAGAATGAAGAATAAATTCGGAAACGACAAATTCTATTCCTTTTACCGCTATTTTCTGCTAAAATTGTTTCATGAGGGGCTTGGTTCTCCGCAAAGAAATCCCGAACTTGAAAAATTGCTCGGAAAAATTCCTTACCTGAACGGCGGACTTTTTGATGTTCATAAACTGGAAAAAGAATATGAAGATATCCAAATAACTGATGAAGCTTTCGAAAAAATATTTTCTTTTTTTGATGCTTATCACTGGCATCTCGATAATAGACCGATCGTCAAAGGTAATGAAGTAAATCCTGATGTCATCGGTTATATCTTTGAAAAATATATTAACCAGAAGCAGATGGGCGCATATTACACAAAAGAAGATATCACGGATTATATCAGTAAAAACACAATTATTCCTTTCCTCTTTGATGAAGCAAAAAAGAATTGCAAAATTGCCTTTATTGGCGAAAATAATATATGGAAAATTCTAAAGGAAAATCCTGATAGATATTTCTATGATGCTGTGAAAAAAGGTTGTGATTTAAATCTGCCTGAAGAAATTGAAATCGGAGTTGACTCAAATAAACCGAATCTTTTTGAAAGAAGAAAAAACTGGAATAAACTTGCCGATGAGGAACATGCTCTTCCAACCGAAATCTGGAGAGAAGTTGTTGCACGTAGACAGAGATATTTTGAAGTAACAGAAAAAATAGAAAATGGTGAGGTTAACTCCATAAACGATTTTATAACTTACAATTTAAACATTCGTCAATTCATTCAGGATGTGATAGATAATGCAGAAGGACATGAACTGATAAAAGCATTTTATAAAGCTGCCACCGAAGTTTCTGTTCTTGACCCGACCTGCGGCAGCGGAGCTTTTCTTTTTGCTGCTCTTAATATTTTAGAGGAAATTTATGAAGCTCTCATCGAAAGAATAGAATCTTTTGTTTTTGACCTGCAAAATACACAAGAAAAATTCCGCTCCGATAAATTCAGCGATTTCAAAAAGATAATTACAGAAATCAACAAACACATTTCCCGCAAATATTTTATCTATAAATCCATTATCATCAATAATCTTTATGGTGTGGACATTATGGATGAAGCTATTGAAATTGCCAAGCTCCGTCTTTTCCTGAAATTAGCTTCCGTTTGTGAAAAAGATGAGAATAAACCCAATATGGGAATTGAACCTTTACCTGATATCGATTTCCACTTGAAAGCAGGAAATACTTTAATTGGTTTTACAAATAAGAATGAAATTGAAAGAGTAATTCAAGATGACATAATTAATAAAATGTATATTCGGGATTTGCCAGAAAAATTGGATATCATTGATAAAGATTACAAACTTTTTAATGAAATGCAGAAATTGGCTGACTACAATGAAGAAGAATATCACAAAGCAAAAGTTAATTTAGAAACAAAACTTTCTGAAATCCGCAACAGACTTAACGAGTTTATCTTTGAAGATTATGGATATCCCAAAGGTTATGAAAAATTTCTGGAATCCCATAAACCGTTTCACTGGTTTATTGAATTTTATCATATTATGCATAATGGCGGTTTTGATGTGATTATAGGGAATCCACCGTATGTTGGTTACACCCGAAAAAATAAGAAAACAAAAATTTCAGTTTCACAAATATATAAAATAAAGGACTATTATACAACCGATGCAAATAATCTTTACGCTTTTACTATAGAAAAAAGTTTTTCAATTACAAAACAAAATGGATACATAGGAATGATTATTCCGATAAGTGCTTTTTCAAATGCTAATATGTTAACGTTACAGAATTTAATTAAGGAATTTTCGCTAAATTATATCTCTAATTTTCATCAACGACCTGCTGCTTTATTTGAAGGTGTGTTACAAAGGTTATCAATTTTTATAACAAAGAATATTAAGGAAAAACCAAAAGAACTTTATACAACAAAAGTTTACCGCTGGTTATCTGAAAATCGCAACCTGTTATTTAGAAGAATGAATTATTTAAAGATTGATCAGACCAATCAGAATAATATTCTCAAGGTTGAAAATAAAATAGAAGAATCTATTATAAGCAAAATAAAAAACCATAGGGCTATCAATAATTATCTATATTCTCTAAAAAATAGAAATTCAATTTTTTATAGAACCGCTGGTGGAGGATATTGGATTACTTTTTTAAATTCAGAGTTCGAAACAGAATCATTAAGTAATAAAATTGCTTATTTTGATGAAAAATATAATTCAAAAGTTTTTTCAGCAATATTGAACTCAAATCTTTTTTGGTGGGTATATTCAATAAACTATGACCAATTCAATTTTAAAGATTATATGATTTTTGGTTTTAAATTCAATTATCCTAACAAAACAGAAACCGAATTAAAAATGGTTAAATTATCAAATAAACTAGAAAATGAACTCATTCATAATTCAGAAAGTTATACCATAAACAGCAAAACACGAGGGAGTAATTTAACATTAACATATAATAAGCACTTATCGAAAGCAACAATGAATGAAATCGACAAAGTATTAGCCAAGCATTACGGTTTCACAGATGAGGAGTTGGATTTTATAATTAATTACGATATCAAGTATCGTATGGGTAAGGATTGGATAAAATAAAAAGTTATTAAAATTTACTTATGATAATAAAAAAAATATAAAAAAAATATAAAAAAAATATATAAAAAATATATAAAAAATTGACAAGTTTAGCTATAGGTAAACTAAATGGAACGTAAATGTGAGCTATTCCCAGTAAGGGAAGTGTTAAAATCTAATCCAGGTTTATTAAATTCACCCGTTCAGGTGTATTATGACTGGGATTTCAGAGAAGAAATGTATAATTTTCTTTCAAAAGGTAAAAGAATGAATAATATGCAAGTTAGGCTGCATTGTATGTTACGTGGTATAAATAGTTATCATAAAGATTTTTATGGCAAGTATGATATTTCGGATAAAGCAAAATATATTACGGCAATAAAATTTAAAAAAGGTGATAATTGGCGTATTCTATGTAAAGAGTTTTTTCTTAATGGAAAAAAGAATATAGTGTTGATAAAATTAATAAAAAAACCTTCGCAGAATATTACAAAAAAAATGAAAAATCAAATAAAATCGATAGGAGATTATGATTATGGTTTCTGATGATTTTCAAAAACGTTTAGATGATTTATTTACCTTCAAATCAGATAAAGAACGCGTTCAGTTTGAAGCAGAAATTTTGAGTCTTGATATAATGTATGAAATTGAATGTTTAATGAAAAAGGAAGATGGACTAAATAAAACAGAATTAGCCAATAAGTTAGGTGTATCGAAAGGTTATCTCACTCAATTATTTACCGCAGATAAGCTGATAAATCTAAAAACAATTGCTAAACTGCAAAGTATTTTTAATATTAAATTCAACGTTACCTATGAATCGATTAAGAAATTGAAATCAAAAGCAATGGAGAAGAAATTTAAAAAACAAGTTTTTCCTGTTGAATATAACAACTGGCATCATAAAATTAAAATTTCTGGTACGACTTATGAAATCAGAGAAATTCCAAACGAACCAGAGAGGTTTACTGATTCAAAAAATGCTGAAGAAAACAAATTTCAAAGTGTAGCATAATGGAACTAAAAAGATCACCCTTAATATACCATGATTTTATTGTTTTTGATGTTCATTTAGAGGCTGTATTCGATAATGAAACACAAAAATGTAATTTTGAAACTATACCTTTAGAAATTGATTTTGACACTTATCTTTCTGAAGAGAAAAATAATTTCTTCAATATTGTACTGAATATAAATGGTAACAATAGTGATAATCCTGTTGCTGGGTACAAATTTTCTATTGTTGCAAATGGAATTTTTGAATTAAAAGATTTTGAGAAATTAAAAAAAGAAAAAGTTGACCAATTCTTACTTTATTCAGCTTTACCAATGCTCATAAGTAGTGTTCGTAATTATATTTTTAATCTGACATCCTACGCACCTCATGGTAAATACCTTCTTCCTGCTTTGGATCTACCAGCATTAATAAAACAGACAATTGAAAGTAAAAAACAGGTGGAAGAAATCGAAGAAGAAACGAAAAATTAATTCACGAACTAACTAATTGATGTTAAGCAAGTTATTAATGCTTTATCTGGATGTTAGGGACATTGATGCCCCTAACAAAATTTGGGAGTAAAAGAAATGGAAAAAAAATTAACCAACTCGGTTATAGATCGTCAGAATATCATCAACAATCAGTTAGCTGTGAATGAAATTGAAAAAGCAGTTGGCATCAAAGGTATTCTCTTCGAAGGATCATATCGTTTTACTAAACAGCAGATAGCAGAATTTTATGAAGTTGATAATAGAACTATTGAAAGGTATTTGGAAAGATTTAAAGATGAGCTGACAATTAACGGTTATGAAGTCTTACGAGCTAAAAGACTGAAAGACTATAAGTTAGCCGCTAAAAACACATTTGGTGTCGACATTGATGTCGTTACCAAAACAACCATTCTCGGTATCTTTGATTTTCGAGCTTTTTTAAATCTTGGTATGCTGTTAACAGAAAGTGAAATTGCTCAAGAATTACGTCGAACGATTCTTGATATTGTAATTGATACTATCAATAAAAAGACAGGTGGTGGGACTAAATATATCAATCAGCGTGATAGAAGTTTTGTTGTAACCTATTTCAAAAATGAAAATTATCGCCAGGCTTTCACAGATGCCTTACACGATTATGTGGATATGGGTAACTTTAAATATCCGCTTTACACTGATAAAATTTATAAGACTATTTTCAGAGAAAAAGCTGATGAATATAGGAAAATACTGAAATTGACACCTGAAGAGAATGTAAGAAAAACATTGTATGCGGAGGTGCTTCTAATCATTTCATCTTTTGAATTTGGTTTTTCAAAAATATTGCAAGAGAAAGCAGATGCAAAAGGAAGTAAACTAACTGCATGGGAGGTAGAAAAGTTATATTCAGAATTCGAAAGTCAACCTCATTGGAGACCGCTTTTAGATGATGTACGCTCAAAGATGGCGAGTCGTGATCTGGGTTTCAGAGATGCTTTACATTTGCAACTGAAAGAATATCTTGCTCCCATTCCAAGGGAAGATTTTGAGAAATTTCTGGGAACAAGCAGTATGAATGTGGAAGAACAGCTAGAGCAATTTCAAGAAGTATTCAAGCGTCTTAAAGAAAGAGAATAATGAGTGTTGTTTATTTCAATTTTGAAATGTTATACAGAATATATCGGAAGACAATTGAGGTTTCCGGTGGTGGTAGTTCAGGCATCAAAGATCAGGGACAGATCGAGAGTGTTTTGCAGAACATTCAGAACGATTTATATTATCCAGAATTTGAAGATAAACTAACGCATTTATTCTTTGCACTGAACAAATTTCATTGTTTTCATGATGGAAATAAACGAATTGCAATTTCTGCTGGTGTTCTTTTCTTGAATCTGAATGGTTACGTTTTCAGAATTAGTGATTTTATTACAGAAATGGAAAATATCAGTTATCATGTAGCTGCTGGTAAAATCGATAAAGATTTTTTAAAAGAAATTATCACTGCAATTATATATGATGAATTAGATAATGAAGTATTAAAACTGAAAATCATAAATGCGATAAATGATTAATTTTTCGAATATTCAAACAATAGGCAATAAAAAAATATTAAACGATCTTAAATTAGCAGTTTTCTGCTCTAAAATTTGTCCTCCTGAAATAATTGTAAAATCGCTAGATCTGGCAGTAAAATTAAGAAATAATGAAATTACCGTTATTAGTGGTTTTCAGACGGTCGTAGAAAAAGAATTTTTGGAAATTTTATTAAAAGGAGATCAGAATATTATTTGGGCTCATTCGCGGAATGTTAAAGATTTAAACAGAATTCCGAAAAAGATAAAGGTAGAAATCGAAAAAGGAAAATTTTTAATTATTTCCGATTTTCCAGAAAATGAAAACAGACCATCAGAACAAAGAGGATTAAAAAGGAATTACTTCGTTGCTGAAATTGCGGATACGATTCTAATTCTACATGCATCTCCAAATAGTAACATAGAAGAATTGGCTTTAAGTTACTATAATTCTGATAAAAAAATATATACGATTCAAAGCAAAAATAATTCTTTTTTAATAAATTTAGGATTTAAGGATATTGAAACTTCAAAAATTATTTATTCGGAACTATAAATAAGGGCACAGTCTATGATCAAAAAATCAATACAAGAGCTGGCGAAAGATCCAAACCACATCGAAGGTATTTATAATTATTGTGATCGATGGTGTGAAAAATGTGCATTTACTTCACGCTGTTTGAATTATAAAATCTACGAAGAAAGATTCGGAGACCTGAAAAACAAAGACATCGAAAATAAAGAATTCTGGCAGAGATTTACTGAGATGATGAGGGAAACTATGGAAATGTTAAAAGAATCGATGCGGGAAAGAGGGTATGATATTGAGGATATTACCGGTGATGATGATTCTGATATTAATACAGATGATCAGTTTTTAATTATATTGTCAGATGATTATGCCATGAAAGTAAAAAAATGGTTTGATGATCCGTATTACATCGACGAAGAGACAGCAAATAAATTTGAGAAAAATCGTCAAAAAATTGAAGAAATAGTAGATATTATCTGTTGGTATCAATATCAGATAGAGGTAAAATTAAGACGGGCTTTTTTTAGTATAGAATTGGACGACGATATTTCTTCAGCTGATATGAATGGTTCGGCAAAAGTTGCTTTGATCGGAATCGATCGTTCTATCGGTGCTTGGGGACAACTGCTGCATTTTTTTCCTGAAAGAGGAAAATCCATTATAGAATTGCTCAATTTATTAAAACGAATATTATCTATTGCTGAGAACACCTTTCCAAAGGCACGCTCATTTATTCGTCCCGGATTTGATGAAATGACGCAGCCATAGGTCATCGTGAATGATATCCTTCTCTTTGCACGAAAGAATATCTGGTGGCATCCCTACAGTAAGAAGGTTTATAACGGATTGAAGTGTATCATCCAGGCATTATACGGAACAAATGTGAAGATGATGACAGGTTGGAAGAATTTATTGAAGATCGTGCATCGGTATTTTACGATAGAGTGAATAATTTTGCTTGAATATTAAAATTTTACACTAAATAAAAAAAATACTTGATTAAATAAACAACAAGAAAAAAAGTATCCAAAAAATAGGATGTAATAAGTGCAAGAGATTATTAAAAAATTTAAAGAAATAAAAATGAATCAAATAAAATTATCAAAAAGAATTGAATATTTCAGAGATAAAAGAATTGTCATTTTTCTTGGAGATGTCCAAAATGAAAATTTATTTGATAAGCAGTTTATTGATTTGATTGTTACTTCTCCCCCTTATAATGTTGGAATTAATTATACTTCAAATAACGATGAATTAAGTTACGAACAATATTTGATATTTTCTGAAATATGGATGAAGAATTGTTATAATTGGAGTAAAAAACAAGCAAGATTTATTTTAAATATTCCATTAGACAAAAATAAAGGAGGACAAAAAAGTGTTGGAGCAGATTTAACAATTATTGCCCAAAAGGTTGGCTGGAAATATCATTCAACAATAATTTGGAATGAAGGAAATATTTCAAGAAGAACAGCGTGGGGATCTTGGATGAAAGCTTCAGCACCTTATGTAATTGCTCCAGTTGAACTAATTCTTATACTTTATAAAGACCAATGGAAAAAAACACGAGGTTCAAAAATTTCAGATATGAGTAAAAAAGAATTTATGGAATGGACAAATGGTGTTTGGACTTTCAACGGTGAAAAAAAATCAAAAATTGGTCATCCAGCACCTTTTCCTCGTGAATTACCTTATAGGGCAATTAAATTATTCAGCTTTCAAAATGACGTTGTCTTTGACCCATTTGTTGGTAGTGGGACAACTTTAATAGAAGCATCAAATAATAAAAGAATTGGAATTGGTGTAGATATTGATATAAATTACTGTGAATTAGCAAAAAAAAGGATTTTAAAAGAAACAAATTTATTGGAGTTTTAGATGAAAAAAATTTCTATTAGCGATTTAATAATCGAATATTTTAAAAAACACCCAAGACAAGAATTAACTCACGGACCAGTAGTAGATTGGGTAGAAGAACAATACTTCAAATTATATGGTAGAAAGCCAAGAGATACTTGGCGTGGTATAAGACAATTATATCAAAAGGGGTTTCTAATAAAAGTCAAAAAGGGTATTTATATGTATGACCCAAAATTTGTATTCAATAGAGAATTGGAAGAATTTACAGAAGCCCAGAAAAAAATAATACTTGAACGGGATGGATATAAATGTGTCCAGTGTGGAAGGGGTTTAAGAGAAGGAGTTGAATTACATATCGATCATATAAAACCAAAAGATAAAGGTGGAAAAGCAACAATTGAAAATGGACAAGTTCTTTGTGCCCGATGTAATTTTAAAAAGAAAAATCTTAAACAAACTGAAACAGGAAAGAAAATGTTCATAAGACTTTATGAATTAGCTAAAATACATAATGATATTGAATTAAAAACATTTTGTGAGTATATGTTAGAAGGTTATGAAAAGTTTAATATTAATTGCCATATTGAATGGAATAGATAAATTAATAATGGATTTGATTATAAATTTAGAAGATTTTAATAAAGAATTACTAAAAACTAAATCTGAAAGAAATAGATTAATCTTTATTAAAAAATATATTCTTCATGGAATACCCGTTATATTTGAAAATAGAGAAAATGAGTATTTTGAATTTAGGAACAAAATTGCTGAAAAATTTAATGTGGGATTCCATGAGGTTTTTATTCAAAAAATATGTGCTAAATTAAAAGTGAAAAATTATACAATAAAAAAGTTATAAAATGATAGACTTATAAATAAGGAGCTAATTAATGAATGCAACAAAATTATTAAAACAAAAAGGAATTGATCCTTATCATTCTGTTTTGATGATTACAAGAGAAGAAGCTTTAGAAAAATTAGTTGAAACAATTAATGAGTGGGAATTAGATATTAAATTAGATTTAATGAAAAAAGAAGAGTTAAAAATATTGATTGATTACTTCGGAGAATCAGTAATTTATTATCATCCAGAGAATGATCATCAAGAAAGAGCTGTTCTATTGAAACATTCTGATATGTTAAAAAAATATGGATTAACTGATGAAGATATTTTCAGTTTAGACTTTTGTTAATTTTTTTAAATCAAACTTCAAACACAGGAATCTGGCATTATCGTGCCAGAAAATTTAATTTTTATCTAAGAGGTTTTAAGTATTTATTCATAATGAAAAAAAACAGTAATGAGTCCACTCTAAAAAGTTCAATTTAAGAAATCGAGAAACCGTTGAAACGGTTAATGCATTTTTTTGTTTCATTAACCACCAACTTAAGTTG
>ASNI01000071.1 GCA_000404785.1 Cloacimonetes bacterium SCGC AAA252-N17 | reverse complement strand
AATTGGCTAACTCCTAAAGAGGTATTTAATAATTTAATTGTTGCAATAAAAACTTGAACCTACCAAATTAAAAATGATAAATGACAAATATCGAATAAAAAAAATTTCGATTTATAAAAAAAAACTATAATTTTTTTGAAAAAAACTCACGAACTCAATTTGATTTTCTTATCAATTCTATTTTTGATTAACTTGGTATCCTCCAAAAATTTTCAGAATGGTGATATTTTTTAATAGAGGATCGAAATATACCTATGCAAAGACTGAAAATATAATATACTTAACAGAGCTAAAAGCACTGTCACACTGAGGTTCTTTATCACGGCGTAATGGAATGAAGTCGGATCGAAGTGGGACAGACCCTTCGACTGGTCTTCATTTCATTACGCCCAAGCAGGCAGGCTCAGGGTGACAACAGCAAAGGTAGATAAAAATTACCGGTTTATCTAAAAGTAATTTTCAACCCAAAAATTCCCACAAAACCTTTATTCATAGTACTCTCAGAATAACTTGTCGTAATTTTGGAGGTATGCGTATATTTTTGATCAATAAAGATAAAAAATTTTGAGATTTAAGCTTTGGCATTTTATTTGTTCACCCTGTGGAATACGAAGTCCCGATTTTATCGGGATTCCACGGGGTAAATTTGAAATTTGGATTTAGGACTTTATCCAGTGATAAGTCAATTGTGAAATGACGCAAATTGAATTTTAACAAAGTTTGAAACCTCATCCTAACCTTCTCCTAGTTGAGGAGAAGGCAATATAAGGAATGTCAAAATTCAATTACCACTTCCAATTGAAGCTTGACTTATCACTAGTTTATGTTTGAGTAAAATCAAAGCAAAAAAGGAGTTATCTTATATCACGAGAGCACTGGGTTTGTAAATCGCTCCTTTTCGCAGCACGAACACTTTTCTGCCGATGACCTTCGCAATAGTTGAGGGTTTATCACTAAAATGATCGATCTTGCCTATAACCATTCCATCTACTTCATTGCGGAATTTTTCTTCGATTAATTTCGGATCATTTATGCTTTTTTCACCGCTGATATTGATACTTGTACTAATTATTGGAAGATTAGCTTCCTTCAAAATAGCTCTTGTAATATCATTGCCCACCATTCTGACTGCGATTTTTTTCCTATAACAGACCGGATTTTTCCAATATTCTTTTTTAGCTCTAAGTATCAGGGTAAGGGGACCTGGCCAATATTTCTGCATAAGATTTTTCTCAGCTCTGTTCGCTCCTGCTATGAGTCTATCGAGCTGGATATAATCAGAAACCAGCACCACAAAACCCTTTGTATTCTTTTCCCTGTGCTTAAGCTCTATTATTTTTTGAATGCTTACATTATCATAAATATTTGCACCGAAGCCATACAGACTTTCAGTAGGGTGGATGAGTATTCCATTTTTTTTTATGATACGTGCAGCTTGGACGACAAGAGAAAGGTCGATCGGTTCAGTAAAAATAATTTTTTTCATAATTTTATAAAATTATTAACCACCCGTCTATGCTGCGCAACGCCGTGGCAAGCAGAGAGCACAGAGCGAAAAAGATTTTTTATTTGAAATTTTAGATTTCATTACACAGAATAAGACTTGCTTCATTGCGAAGGAGGAAGCAAGTAAGACAGACACCTCATAGTATTCGAATAACACTCGTTCACCTATCGCGATTCAAGTTAATTTGTGTAAATAAAGAATCTAATTTATTTTTCTTCATTTTCATATTCCTAATCTGTGTTCATCTGCTTTATCAGTGTTCATCTGCGTTCCATTCTTTTTTAGTTTAGATAGCTAAGAGGATCAACAGCTTTTCCAAGTTTTCGGATTTCGAAGTATAGTCCGTCATTATCCATAAGATAATTTTTACCGGAGTAGGCAATGATTTCGGACTGTCCAATTTTCTGTTCTTTGTGCACAGCGAGTTTGTCATTGAATCCGTAAAGACTGTAAAAACCATTCTGATGATCAATGATCACAAGATTTCCTTTGTTTTCAAACCAACCTGCAAAAGCAACCACTCCTGAAGCGATCGATCTAACTGGAGTGCCGTATACAGTTTTGATGTATATACCTTCGCTTTTTATTTCGGCATTAGTATTATTTATTTTATGAATGCCGTATCTTTGTATGATCTCACCCTGTACGGGCCAGACTATGCCGTCATGAAAGGAGAAAGTATATTCTTTGCCGTACTTCTCAGCCTCCTTTTGAGCAATAAAATTCTCAAGAGCAGTAATACCCTCTTTGAGTGAACTTATTTGATGGCGGTACTGATCTTCTATCTGCTCGATAAATGTAAGCTCCTGTTCATCGGCTTCTTTTTTGGAGCGAATTGTATTAAAATTCGATTTTGCGTACTCAATATTTGTAAGAAGCTGCCTAAGCTGATTTTCTTTCTGCTCACTCAAGTCATGATGTTGTGCCAGAAAATTTCTCAAACTGTCTAGGTTATCAAGAAGGGAATGGGCACAGAGCTGCAGTCCTCTGGACATCCAGTTGTTTAGAGGATTATGATCAAGAAAAGTGCTTCTATAATGGACATAAGCAAGGTTTTCTACCAATTCATTCAGAATATCTTTATTCTCGTCAAAGTACTGTTCGTTTTGGATGATCGTGGATTTAAGACTGTCAATGTCCAGTTCTGTTCGGTATTTCTGGCTGCGGTACTCATCCACTTGGGCTTGAAGAGATTTCAATTTTTTGATGTGTGAGTAAATAGTATTTTTCTGCACATTCTTATCAGCAAGAAGCTCTTCGATCATCTGTTGTGTTGTTTTGATCTCCTTTTCAAGTTCAGATATCCTATCCTTTGTTGCCCGTGTAATATCTGCACCGGCAACGTTGAAGCACCAGAGAAGGCATAAAAGACTACAGACTGCGAATTTCATAGAAATCAAATATGAAAAGTCGTGAAAAACTGTCAAAATTTTAAAGAATTTATTGACGTAGGAAAGTGGAGCTTTTGAAGGATGTTATTAAAATATGATAATTATAATTGAGTTTATTAAATAATATATGGAGGCATAATGAAAAAGATTTATAAGCCGATCGATGGTAACACAGCTGCTACTCATGTTGCATATGCATTTTCCGAGGTTGCAGCGATCTATCCGATCACTCCGTCCTCGCCTATGGGTGAACATGCAGATGCCTGGGCTGTAGAAGGCAGAAAGAATATTTTCGGTCAAACCCTCGATGTGATCGAAATGCAGTCTGAAGGCGGTGCGTCCGGTGCAGTGCACGGATCACTATCGGCAGGTGCATTAACAACGACATTTACAGCGTCACAGGGACTTATGCTGATGCTTCCCAATATGCATAAAATTGCAGGTGAGATGCTTCCTACAGTATTTCATGTATCAGCACGTTCGCTTGCTTGCCAATCCCTCTCAATTTTTGGAGATCATTCTGACGTGATGTCTACAAGAAATACAGGATTTGCACTTGTTGCTGCCGGCTCGATTCAGGAAACAATGGACTTCGCAGTGGTTTCTCATCTTGCTACGCTCAAATCAAAAGTGCCGTTTTTAAATTTCTTTGATGGATTCCGAACTTCTCATGAAATACAAAAGGTAGAGATCCTTCCTTATGATGAACTTGCACAAATGGTCGATATGAAATATGTGCAGGATTTCCGGAAACGTGCAATGAATCCCGAATGCCCGATGCTCAAAGTCGGAGCGCAAAATCCCGATGTCTATTTCCAGGGCAGGGAAACGGTCAACAAATTCTATATTGCAGCTCCTGAGATAGTTCAGGAATATATGGATGCCTTTGCAAAGAAATTCGGACGCTCCTATCATCTCTTTGATTATGTGGGCGCACCCGATGCAGACAGACTTATCATTGCAATGGGCTCTGCGACAGAAACTATTGAAGAGACTGTGAATTATTTCAATAACAAATACGGAGAAAAAGTCGGAGCGATCAAAGTCCGCTTATATAGACCTTTCTCGATCGAACATCTGAAGAAAGTCATTCCCGATACAGTGAAGAAGATCGCTGTGCTAGATAGAACAAAAGAGCCCGGCTCAATCGGTGAACCTTTGTATCTCGATGTCACAGTTGCACTTATGAATACAGGTATAAAGATCATTGGTGGACGCTATGGACTTTCATCCAAAGAATTTACCCCAACAATGGTCAAAGCTGTATATGATCATCTAAACGATAAGTGCACACACGGATTCACTGTCGGTATTGTTGATGATGTTACACACTTATCTATCGAGCCAAAAGAGGAGATCGATGCAGAACCGGAAGGCGTGATCCGTTGTAAATTCTGGGGATATGGCTCTGACGGAACAGTGGGTGCAAATAAGAATTCGATCAAGATCATTGGTGATAACACTGATAAATTTGTACAAGGTTACTTTGAATATGATTCCAAGAAATCTGGCGGTATAACCATTTCACATCTGCGTTTCGGTGACAAAGAGATCCAGTCACAATATCTTCTGAACAATATTGATTTTGTTGCACTTCACAAGTCATCCTATATTGGACGTTACGATATTCTTAAGGGTATTTGTGAAGGCGGAACATTCCTTCTGAACTCGACCTGGAAGCCGGAAGAGGTGTTTGAAAATCTAACTGAAGATATGCAGAAAATAATCGTAGAGAAGAAGATAAAGGTCTATACGATCGATGCGTTGAGCATTGCTCAGGAAGTCGGACTCAGAAGCAGAATTAACACAGTAATGCAAGCAGCATTCTTCAAGATCTCGGGTGTATTGCCTGAGAAAGAAGCGCTGAAGCTCATCAAAGATGCGATCAAGAAAACCTTCCTCAAAAAAGGCGAAGATGTCGTTAAGATGAACTGGGAAGCAGTTGATAAAGCATCTGATGCTTTGCAGCAAGTCCCGATTCCTGACAAAATTACAAGATCAGCTCCTGAAATAATACTCATCCCTGATGATGCAGATGAATTTGAAACAAACATAATCAAAAAAATCATGCATTATAAGGGAAATGACATCACCGTTTCTGAAATGCCTTTTGATGGACAGATACCCACCGCAACGACACGTCTTGAAAAGCGCGGTGTAGCACCATTTGTACCTGAGTGGTATCCTGATCTATGTATTCAATGCAACCAGTGTTCTATGGTTTGTCCTCATGCTGCGATAAGACCCAAGCAGATAGCTCCAGCTGATCTGAAAGATGCTCCGGAAGGATTTGTTACAGTTAAATCCAAAACAAAGAATGAAAGGGATCTTCAGTTCAGATTGCAGGTCTATGTGGAAGACTGTGTGGGCTGCGCAAATTGTGTGGAGACCTGTCCTGTAAAAGACAAAGCTATCAAGATGGTTCCAATCGAAGAAGCCCGTAAAAAAGGCGAATCAGACATGGTTAAGTTCTTTGATGATCTTCCTGATAATGTGCTTGACGGCGTGAAAAAAGACAGTGTCAAGGGCAGCCAGTTCATGATGCCTTATTTCGAATTCAGCGGCGCTTGTGCAGGATGTGGAGAAACTCCTTATGTGAAACTTGCCACCCAACTATTCGGTGACAGAATGATCATTGCAAATGCCACCGGTTGTTCATCCATTTATGGCGGCACATTCCCAACAATTCCTTATTGTAAGAACAAGCAAGGACAGGGACCAGCCTGGGCAAATTCACTCTTTGAAGACAATGCAGAATACGGATTCGGTATGCGTCTTGCGGTGAATGCGAACAGGAAGCAGCTCAAGACAAATATTGAAAAGTTGCTCAAAACTGATGCTGGAATTTCAACAGAATTCGGAGAACTTCTTATCAAGAATCAAGAACTCTGGGATGTGGTTTCTGATGAGTCAAAAGAGATAGCAAAGAAGATCAAGAAAGTGCTTCCTGAAGAATTAAAGAATGCAAGCTCTGAATTGAAATCCATCTTTGAAAAAGTCATCGAACTTCAGGATTATCTTGTTGAAAGAAGTATCTGGAGCATCGGTGGAGACGGCTGGGCGTATGATATCGGTTATGGTGGACTCGATCACGTACTGGCATCTAACAAAAATATTAATGTGCTCGTGCTCGATACAGAGGTTTATTCCAATACAGGTGGTCAGGCATCAAAGGCAACTCCGACCGGTTCTGTCGCAAAATTCGCAGCAGCGGGTAAGAGGACCAAAAAGAAGGATCTTGGTCGTATGGCTCTAACCTATGGGTATGTGTACGTTGCACAGATCGCAATGGGCGCTAATGCAAGTCAAGCGATCAAAGCTATGCTTGAAGCAGAAGCTTATAAAGGTCCTTCACTGATCATTGCATACTCACCTTGTATCAATCATGGTTTCGATATGACCAAAACTCAACAAGAAGAGAAGCTCGCTGTTGATACAGGTTACTGGATACTGTATAGATATAATCCACTTCTTGCAAAGGAAGGCAAAAACCCTCTCATTCTCGATTCCAGAGAACCCAAAGTTGATTATGAAACATTCCTTGAAAATGAGATCCGTTACCGAACCCTTCAACAGCAGCATCCTGAAATTGCAGAAATACTCTTCAAACGTGCTGCCAAAGAAGCAAGGGAACGTTACGAGTTCTATAAGAAAATGGCTGAATAATCCTTTTCTGATAAAATATATAAATCCCGAAAGAAATTTCGGGGTTTTTATTTTGAGACCTTGCGAATGGTCTTTGACCTTCGCAATGGTCGGTTTATTTGACAGAATTTTCAAATGTTTTACATTGTAAAACATGAAAACAAAAACTATTACTTTGCGTCTCGACAAAGAACTCGATGAAATGCTTGCTAAGGTGAGTATGCAATCGGGAAAAAATCGGAGTGAAGTCGCAAGAGAAGCTCTGCGCAGACAGCTTCGGCTCCAGCAATTTGAAGAGTTGCGAAAGCGTATCATGCCTTTTGCAGAAGCGCGTGGCTACTTGACGGATGAGGATATTTTTGCGGACATTTCATGAGAATATTTCTTGATACAAATGTGCTGATCAGTGCAGTTGCTTCCAGGGGTCTCTGTGCTGATGTGATGAGGGAAGTTCTGACATCTCATGAGCTTGAAGTATGCGAACCACTTATAAAAGGACTCCAAAGAAATCTCAAAAACAAATTTAAATTGTCGGATGAACTGATCTCAGAATTTACCTCCCTATTACAATCTGATTCGATATTTGTGAAATCCGAACATGTTATAACAATAAATGGTATTGATGAAAATGATCGTAAAATCCTAAGTTGTGCGATTCAAGGAAAAGCAGAGGTTTTCGTGACAGGAGATAAAAAATTATTGGATTTACACAAAATTGAAAATCTTATGATAATTTCTCCAAGGGAATTTTGGGAGAGGAGTAAGAGGTGATAATATATATTTCTTTTCTTATATTTTCAAGTTGCCACTAATGTACCAGTACGCTGGACGGCCAAGATAAACAACCCAAACCCTGAATCCGCCAGCGTTTACTCCGTCTACTGACGGATGGCGGATCAAGCAAAAAGCACCGTGAGACCAAACCGACGACACGCTTGTTATGGGCACTAATTAAGATCAGCTTCTGTAAGGAAATTATTGAAATCTTCATCTTCAATAAAACTACTTCTAAACTCAGCGTTTAAACTAATTGCTTTTTTTAAATATTCAATAGCTTTTTCTTTATCTTTTCTCTTTGAATACAAACAAGCCAAGTAATACCAAGCATCTGCAAAATCAGGTTTTATTGAAATTGCTTTATTGTAGTCAGATTCTGCATCATTAAGTTTCTTTATTTTACAATTAGTATAACCTCTCAAAACCCAAGTCTGATAATCATTCTTATCAAGAAACAAAACCTTATTGATAGCTTTTAGTGCTTCGTTGAATTTGTTCAATTTACCTAACAATGCACCTGTAGCTCTCCGAGCATCAATGGAATTAGGATTTAACTTAATTGCATTTTCAAATGATAATAAAGCTTCTGGATACTTCTCTAAATCAATAAGAATCATTCCTCTGTCAATCCATGCATCAATGAATTCTGGATTTAATTCTAATGCTATATCAATTGAATTTAGAGCGTTATCATATCTCTTAAAGATACTATGAATTTTACTTATATTTGCCCAAGCTCCAGGAAAATTATGATTTTGTTTCACAACTTTCTGATACATAAAAAGAGCATCATTAAACATTTGAAAATTGTATAGTAAATTACCTCTTCTAAAATTCTCATTTGATTCTTTTTCAATAATAATTAATTGTTGGTGCTCTATTTTATTGAGTTCTATTAAAACTTTATTCGCTAACTCATATTTTTCAGAAAAAGTAATTTGTTGTATGTGCGAAATTTCATAAGTATCTTCAACTTTAATGCCTGAATATCTTAATGGGATTATTTTTTTATTCAATTTCACAGCAATATCATATTCTTTCAGAACTTCAACAGAATTCATTGTTAATGCAGTAATAACTACAAGGAAAAATTCACAGTTTTTTAAGGCATCATCAATTTCTTTTCTCCACTTATCACCACCGATTAAAGTCACATCAGCGAGAAAAACATCATATTGATTATTACTACTTTTTTCTAATGATTTCTTTAAATGCTCAGCATAACCTTGTCCAGTTGTGCTTTCATAACAAATAAAAATATTTTTCATAATCTATTTCCTTAAACATGAAGTGCCCATAATGTTTGGCGTGTGTGGCGGGATCGGAACGATCACGCCCAAAACAAACAGCCCAAACCCTGAATCGGAACGATTCAGGAAAAAAGCACCGCGAAACTGAACCGCTGACACGCTTGTTAGGTGCAAATTCATTACATAAAATTGAATAGAATTAATTCTACACTTATATTCTTATTATCATCCTCTGGGTGCTTAAAAATGTAAGAAAATGAAGTACTATTTCTAGCACCTTTATATGAACTGAAATTTTTATGCTCTTCCATTGTTTCTTTTGCTTTTGTTATTACATCAGAGAATTTTTGAACATTTTTATTAAATAGTATTAAAGCTATTTTTTCATCTCTCCAACTAACATATCTATCGAATAGTTGATTTATTGCATCCGATAATTGACTCTGTCCTCTCCAAATCTTACACTCAGCTATAAAAACATTGTCTCCACTTTCATTTTGTATTAGTATATCTGTTTTCCCAATTTTATTGAAAGTCTCTCCCGTTGCAGAATGATTTGTAGATATTGTATTTAAGAATGGTAAAAAATAGTCTCTAATTCGTTCTTCATCAAATCTTCTTTTTAGATCACCAAATTTTTCAAAATTTCTACCTAATTTATTTATGTAACCTATTATTTGATTATATGCTTTATCACTAATTGATGAAATACTTTGTTCATCAAAAATTGGATCTATAGGGTTGCCATCAAAATAACTATTTAAAGAAATGATAACTTCAGTTTGAACTTCCTCAATACTATAAACTCTGGACGGATAGATAGTTAAGTTTAATCTTGGACTATACTTACTTTTGCTTTCTGTGATATTTACTCTTCCGATGCAATTCAATTTTTCTAAGAATGATTTAACTTCCTCTATGACATCTAAATCTTTAATAAACACTTTCAGGAATTTGTTATTAAAAGCTTCTCTGATTTCTGTATCAAAATTTCTTGGAATTTTTATTTATCTCCTTTGACTATTTGCACCTAATGTGTGTATCCACGAACAAGTACGGGGATATTACCAATAAATCTACCAAAAAGTTCGCGGATACCTCCCATATAGGTGTGTATACGAACTTGTCCCAATTTTGCGATATTAATCATTATCCAACTCTAACCCTTTTAATGGACTTTATATTTTAATCCAATTCTTAAGATACCACCAACGTTTGGTAATTAAGTACACCAGTGTCAAGAAACAAAGTGTATAACAATGAATATCAAAATCAATATCATCAAAAATTACTATATAATAACCTTCCACAGGATTTACAACCATTCGCAAGGTTTTTAACCGTTGCAAAGGTCATTATATCACATAAATCCCAAGCAAAAACGAAGCCAGATTGCAACTCAAAGAAATTATCAATGCACGGGTGAATTTGATCCTCAATATAAAATAGATGATCACAGACTCTATAAGGAAAACCGAGATTTCACCGACGGAATAAAGCAGCGCTTTTGTGTGCAGAAAATAGGGAGCAATGAACCACAGATAGGGAAGGGATGCAAACGAACAGAACACTCCTGCAAATATCAATCGTTCCCATGAAACATGCTCCATATCCTTTTTATACATTTTTTTTACAAGAAAGATCATTACGATGGTTTCAACGATGATCGTATCGAGCAAGGCAATGAGGAATTTTAATTCGTAGTCCTGCATAAGCTATTTTTTTTGTGATTCAGATGAAGATGAGCTATCTGCAAAAGGTTCAAAATTCAGATTTGGGATCAGGGGAAGTTCATACTCATCGATTACATCATCAGCATTTTTCGATTTCTGAACCTGCCGTGCACGATAGACCACGATCTCATTACCAATAAATCCGGCGATCTTATAATCAGTAGATTGCTCCATAAGCGGATTGGAATCATCAGCCCAGAAATCACCTGGATCTATCACACTGGTAATGAAAAAGATATTCGGATCATTAGTTACTTTCTCAAAATATTCGTACCTATAATATTCAGGTCCGATATCAGTCTTTATCACAATATTTTCGATGCCCACGGAATCTACATATTTTTTTTGTGACCAATATAGACCCAGATCATTGAATTTGTAGCCCTTTTGCAGAACTTCGTTGTTCTTAATAAGAAAGAAATTCGGAGAATCATAAGAAGGACCAATAATATAACCAAGAATAGCGATTTCAGAAAAATTATCCAAATTTGTAAACTGCACCGAATTCTTCACAAGATGAGAACTCGTCGGAACGATATCCGCTAAGAGAAAAAGTGGAATGATACATCCAATTATGACACAAATAAATTTTTTCATGGAAAACTCCTTTTTGTGGTTACCAATATCCGCTTTCAAGGAAGCCGATCAGATTCATCATTTCGGTCTTTTTCACAAGACGCATAATTGAATCCTCATCATTAAATCGCTGAACTTCCCCGAGATCTATCCAGTGTAAGTTAAAGGATTCGTCAGAAACATGAAAGGGTTCTGTTTCGTCAGCTTCAAAAAGAAATCTAACATCGTAATGAAAATGATTGGGAAAATGCTTTCTTTCCGGGATCGCATGTACATCGACATCAAAAATATGAAGACTTAGAGGTCGAACAGAATCAAGTCCGGACTCTTCTTCTGCTTCACGAAGTGCAACACTAAGTATGTCCCGGGAGCCGTCTGCGTGACCGCCAAGCTGCAGCCATTTCTCGAGTTTTATATGATGGGTCATGAGTACTTTTGTTTTTCTGAAATTAGTTACCCATGCAGAACCTGTAATATGTCCAGGGAGATATTTCCTGTGAAATCCATTTTCATTTCTCGTGAGAAAAGTGAGCATCTGCTGGTGCTTTGCCCCTTCACAATTATTGAAAGGCGTGTACACAGTCAGTAGTTTAATGAGCGATTGATCATAAATTTCCATAATATAATAACTCAAATTTTACTTGGTTTTTATGATAGTATCACATAAATTCTGTCAAGGTTATAGGATGAAAAATTGGCATACCCCCAAAATTTTTCATATTCATGACACTTTAAGGAAAACATATTGAATATCATCCGTATAAATAGTAAAAGAAAGAAATAACCATAATAGTTAAAAGCACTGTCACACT
>ASNI01000070.1 GCA_000404785.1 Cloacimonetes bacterium SCGC AAA252-N17 | reverse complement strand
ATAATAGATTTCAAAGGGCAGCAGCACAAAGTGCAAAAAGATGATGTCCTTCATGTGGCATATCTTGAAGACAAAGAGATCGGAACTGAGATCGAGATCGATTCCCTTTTGCTTCTCGATGATGACAAAAAGACGCACATTGGCAAACCAGCCGTAAAAGGTGCCAAAGTAGTTGCGGAAGTTCTTGGTCATGGTAGAGCCAGAAAGATCATTGTTTTCAAGAAAAAAAAACGTAAAAGCTACAGCCGTAAACAAGGGCATCGTCAGGATTTTACTGAAATAAAAATTAAAGATATCATTAAAAATTAAAGGATTTTTATTATGGCACATAAAAAAGGTGTTGGCAGTACACAAAATGGAAGAGACAGCAATCCCAAATATCTGGGTGTGAAGAAATATGCCGGTCAATTTGTCGGAAAAGGGAATATCATCGTTCGTCAAAGAGGCACAAAGATCCATCCCGGTAAAAATGTCGGTCTTGGTAATGATTATACAATATATGCGCTCATCGATGGTTTTGTTAAGTTCGAGCCCTATCGATTCACGGGTTTTCGCACTATAAGAAAACGAACCCGTCAGGTGAGTGTGTACGAAAAATCAAACTGAGTCTTTTCAGAATTCTATAAAAATTACATCGGCAGTCGAAAATATTTGACTGCCATTTTTTTATCTGCGTGAATAATCAAAATTTTTAAGGAGAAAATGTGTCCTTTGTCCATCTTCACAACCACACTCAGTACAGTCTTTTAGACGGTGCAAGCCGAATCTCCGACCTTATGAGGCTGGCTTCCGAGTGGCAAATGCCAGCAATCGCAATTACAGATCACGGTAATATGTATGGGGCGATAGATTTTTATAAAACAGCAAAAGCTCACCATATCAAACCCATTATCGGGATGGAAGGATACATCATCAACGGCAGCATATTATCTGAAAAGGATAAGCAAAATCCCCGTCATCATATCACACTACTTACGAAAAATCAAACAGGTTATCATAACCTCATGAAACTTTCGAGTATTGCCTTTATCAAAGGGCATTACTACAAACCCCGAATTGATAAAAACCTGCTCACAAAATATTCTGAAGGGCTCATCGGTCTCAGCGGCTGTATGCAGGGTGAAGTATCTCAGATGCTTCTTCAAAAAAAATATGATAAAGCGGTTAAAGTTGTTGAAGAGTATCAGAAGATCTTCGGAAAGGATAATTTCTACCTTGAAGTCATGCGGTTGGGACTGGATAAAGAAGAGGAGCTGATCGACGGACTCAAGAAGCTATCCAAAGAAACCGGCGCACCTTTGGTGGCGACAAATGATTGTCATTTCATAAAAAAAATCGATGCCAAGGCACAGGATGTGTTGCTCTGTATTCAAACAGGTAAAACACTTGAAGACACCAATCGTATGAAGTTCACCACAGATCAAATCTATTTCCGTAGTCCAAATGAAATGAAGCATCTTTTCAGTGATATTCCGGAAGCAATAGAGAACACTTTGAAAGTGGCAGATAAATGCAATCTCGAACTTGATTATGAGGGCTTTCTTTTCCCGAATTTCTCTCTTCCTGAAGGATATTCGGACGATTATGAATTTTTGAGAAAACTGGTGTATGAAGGGGTTGAGAAAAAATATGATGAGTTCACTGACGAGATAAAAAACCGCATTGAACATGAGCTTGCAGTAATAAAAGATATGGGATTTGTCAGTTATTTTCTGATCGTGTGGGACATTATCAAATCAGCAAGGGAAATGGAGGTCATGGTAGGTCCGGGACGAGGTTCCTGTGCCGGAAGTATAGTGGCATATCTTATTGATATCACAAAGGTCGATCCCATCAGATACAATCTTTTCTTTGAGCGTTTCCTCAATCCTGCACGAGTCAGCATGCCGGACATTGATACTGATTTTTCTAATGAAACCCGTCCAAAAGTGCTCGAATATATCGTAAAGAAATATGGCCGGGAAAACGTCAGCCAGATCGGTACTCTTGGAAGTCTTGGTGCAAAAATGGTTATCCGTGATGTCGGTAGGGCAATGAGTATCCCTCTTTATGAAGTTGATGCAATTGCAAAGCTGATTCCCGGAGGACCGGACGTATATCTTAAACAAGCTTATGAGCAGAATGAAAAGTTGCGTGAGCTGATCAACTCAAAAGATAGATATAAAGAACTCTGGGAATATTCGAAGACTCTCGAAGGATTGCCCAGACATTCTGGGGTGCATGCTGCAGGCGTGGTTATCGCACCGGATAATCTCACTAATCATATTCCACTTGCAATAAATCCAAAAGATCAGACAATTATAACCCAGTATGATGGGAAATGTCTTGAAAAACTGGGCTTGCTGAAAATTGATTGTCTCGGATTGAAGAACCTTACTATCATAGAAAAAGCCCTGCAACTCATCAAAAAACATCATGACATAGAACTCAATATAAACGAGATCAACCTGCATGATACCGAAACCTACAAACTCTTTCATACCGCAGAAACCGATGGGGTGTTCCAGTTTGAAAGTTCAGGAATGAGAGGAATCCTCAAACGTATCAAGCCAAATTCCATCGAAGACCTTGCCATTTGTAATGCGTTGTACCGTCCCGGCACACTGGATAGCGGAATGCATGAAGTCTATATCCGCAGAAAAAATAATGAGGAAGAGGTCGATTATCTGGATCCAATGCTCGAAGATATTTTACGCTCAACTTATGGTGTGATCGTCTTTCAGGAGCAGGTTATCCAGATCGTGCACAAATTAGCCGGATTTACTCTGAGCGAAGCCGATGTCCTACGAAAAGCAATGGGCAAAAAAGACAAATCGCTAATGGATAAATACCGCCCTCTTTTCATCGAAGGTGCAGTGAAAAACGGCATATCCAGAGAAAAAGCTATCGAGATATTCGAGCGTATTGAAACCTTTGGCAGGTACGGTTTCAATAAATCCCACAGTGTTGCCTACAGTATAATTTCGTACCAAACCGCTTATTTGAAAACCCATTACACCGCAGAATTTATGGCAGCTTTGATGACCGTAGAAAATGATACTGCAAAGATCGCCCGTCTCATCGAAGTATGTCATAAAATGAACATAGAAGTGCTTCATCCAAACGTGAACATCAGTGACTATAATTTCACAGTAAAAGACGGTAAGATAATTTTTGGTTTGAAAGCGATCAAAAATCTGGGAGAAAATGCAATCCGTGCGATCGTTGAAACACGAAAAAAACATCCCACATTTAAGAATATTTTCGAATTATGCGAAAAAGTCGATGCAAATCAGCTTAATAAAACTGCGATGGAAAGTCTTATCGGTGCAGGTGCTCTGGATGATCTTGATGGAAACAGAGCCCAACTCTACACTGTCGTGGAAACCGCACTGGAATTCGGTTCACAGAAAATGCGTGAACGCCAAAAAGGACAATCTTCACTCTTTGCATCCATGCAGGCAAATGATCAGGATTTATATCCTCTGCTTCCAGATAAAAAAGAATGGGAATTCGGCAGGCGTCTTGATCTCGAAAAAGATCTATTAGGTTTCTACATTTCAGGACATCCTCTCACATCCTATGAAAAGGATATTCAAACCCTTACTAATCTTAACACCAAACAGTACAAAAAACTTGTAAAAAGCGGCAAACGCGACGAATTGCGCAATCAAGAGGTTAGAATAATCGGTATTGTGGACGAGATAAAATTGATCAAAGATAAAAAGAAAAGAACCATGGCTTTCGTCTCTTGTGAAGATTTGCACGACAAATTCGAAGTAGTTCTTTTCTCTAATGAATATACAAAATTCGGTGATCTCATAAATGAAAAAGATATTATTTATGTCATCGGAAAACTATCTTCAAAAGTAAGAGAGAACCAGTACCGGCTCTCTGTTGTTGCAGATCAGATCATACTCGAAGAGGATTGGCAAAAAGATATATCAGGAATTATTTCCTTTGAAATAGATGAAGCTCAATACTCGGAAAAGGACTTGAAGCATTTCGTGGAAGAACAGATTCTTACTCACCCTGGAAATTTTCGGGTTGTGTTCAATGTCCGAACAAAACTTTTCGGCACCCTCAAGATAGAATCCCAACGTTATAGGATTTATCCGCATAAAAATCTTTACAGATATTTGCAGAATAATGGACACTTTATAGAAAATATGAAGGTGAACTTCAATGAAAAATAAATTGTTATTTACGCTTATACTTGTGTTCATTCCGATCTTTATCATCGCAGAACTGAATGTGTATTTTGACTGCAACCGTTTTCCATCTGAAAATGAGAATACAACTTTCGAGATAACCTACAATGTTTTTGATTCGGACCTTGATTTTACGGCAAGAGATAATATCCTCATCGCTCAGCTTCTGGTAAATTTCAACATTTATGATGTTGACGGACAAGAATTATATCACAAAGATTTTATCAGGCAAATCAAAGTCGATCTGGATAAAACCTCTATTTACCATGATGAATTTTTCATTGATAAGATGAAAGCAACTGTCACTCCCGGCTTATACAAATTCTCGATTGACATTCAAGATAGGGTTAATAAAGAAAGCTTAACCTGGGAAAAAACATTTCATACCCTTGAATTTTCTCATATGAATTTGAGTGATATAGAGATAAGCTCTTTTCATCAGAGCGACTCAACCTCAAGTTTCCAAGATTTCAAACGAGATAATGTCATATTCCTTGTGAACCCGAATCATCTTTTTGATCATGCTAAGGATGAGGGCTTCACATATTATTTTGAGGTTTTTCGAAATGTGTTAACTGAAGAAAAGCCACTGGAAGGTAATTGGATTTTAACCGTTCAAAATAAAGACCAAAACACTGTGTATAATGAAGAAAAAGAGTTTTCATCTACTTATTCGATAAGCCCATTCTGGAACTGGACACCTATATCCCAATGGGAGAGTGGAACTTATACTCTATCCCTGAATCTTTACTCAAAAGATAGTTCTGACGAACCGATTGCATCACGAAAAGAATTAATTTTCATTCAAGAGACCGAAGAAAGCATTTCAAAAGCTGAAATTGATAAGGAATATCGTTACGCCAAATATTTTCTGACGAACTATGAAGAAGGTGTATTTGATAATCTCGACGATGAAGGACGTGTTGAATTTCTCAAGCGGTTTTGGGAGCAGAATGATCCAAATCCAAAAACCGAACAAAATGAATATAAAGAAGAAATCATTCGCCGTATAAATTATACAAACAGAAATTTTTCCTACCTTGGCGACGGCTGGAAATCCGACAGAGGTAGAATTTACATACGTCGGGGCAAGCCCGAAGAAATTATTGATAAAAGCTACGAATATCATGCAAAACCCTACATCATCTGGAAATATTATATTGGCGGAAAGCGTATCTATATATTTGTGGATTTCACCAAAATGGGTAATTATAAACTGGTCTATGTCGAAAATGATGAATTTGAGTTCGGTGATCCGAACTGGCAAGATTATTTAGGACCCTACTTTGATGAAAATGAGTTGCAATAGTAATTCTTAGTAGTCCTCTCCAAGAAATGCATTTTTGATGTGACGCAAAGAATAATCTTTTGAATTTTTGTTATAGTCAAGCGTAATAATGTCAAATCTAACAGGCATTTCGATGTCTTTTTTTGCGAGATAATGGTAGGCAGTTTTAATGATCTTTTGTCTTTTGATCTCAGTGACAGCTTCCAATGGTTCTCCAAAGGAGTGTGTTCTTCGTGCCTTGACTTCCACGAAAATGAGCTCTCCATCCAGGCTACAGATAATATCAATTTCACCATACGGCGAGTGATAATTCCGCTCTACAACGGTGTAGCCATTGTTCGTAAGTAACTGAGCTGCCGTGTCTTCGCCAAATGTTGCAAAGGATTTATTCATGAATCAAAAGTTTTTAAAATAAAATTTTCTGTAAATAAATTATGAAAAATTATATCGAAGTTGCTTTGCCAATTAATATTCAGGAAACATTTACTTATTCCTATCCGAAGAATGTATCACCTCAAATCGGGCAGCGTGTGATTGTGGATTTTAATTACCGAATTCAGACAGGAATCATTATTGGACTGCCCGAGAAACCTGCTTATGATGAAGCCAAGATAAAAGAAATCCATGAAATTATCGACGAGAAACCTCTGATCAATAAAGAGCTTTTCACCTTTGCAAAGTGGATTTCAAAGTATTACCATTGCCCCATCGGACTTGTCTTCAAAGCAATGCTGCCTGCAGGCATAAATGTAAATACAATTCAAAAAATTGTACTGAAGAGTACTGAATCTGAAAACAAAAACTTCTTGAAAATCATCAAATATATTGAGAAAAATGGTGATGCCTGTACGATAGAAGATTTGAAAAAATCAAAAATTTCACCTCTTTATAAAAATCTCCTCGAAATGGAGGAACGTGGATTAATCGAGATCGAGCGTCATTATAAGAGAAAAATTCAGAAAAAAGTCGTGAACTGCATTAAGCTCATTTCAGACTTATCTGATGAATCTCTCAGTCCCAAGCAGCAAGAACTTTGGAATTCTCTACAAAGTCATTCAGAACCGATCTTCATGGCAGACATTTCAACAAAATTCTCTTACAGCATCATTAATAAACTAAAAGAGAAAAATCTCATTGAGATTTATAAGAAAGAAATACATCCGGATATTTTTTCACATATTGTGCAGCGCAAACCTTTTACTTTCGAGCTTACAGAAGAACAAACTGAGGTTTTGAAAAAATTAGAAGCCCAGATAGATGAGCATAATTTTCACACTTTCCTTCTTCATGGTGTAACATCGAGCGGTAAAACCGAAGTCTATATTCGTGCAATGAAAAAAGCTCTTTCTTATGGGAAAACAGCGATACTTCTCATACCGGAAATCTCACTAACTCCACAGACAGTGGAGAGATTATATTCCCACTTTGGTGAAATCATTGCGGTTCTGCACAGCAAGCTCAGTGACAGAGAGCGTTTGCATTACTGGAACCTTCTGAAAAAAGGTGATAGAAAGATAGCTATCGGACCAAGAAGTGCGCTCTTTGCTCCGCTTGAAAATCTTGGGCTAATTATTGTTGATGAAGAACACGAAAACACCTACAAACAGAATGAGCGACCACCTCTTTATAACGCGCGTGACATGGCAGTTCTTAGAGGAAAAATAAATGATGCCGTTGTACTTCTGGGAACTGCAACTCCTTATCTTGAATCCTACCATAATACTCAAAATAAAAAATATTCTCTTCTTACTATGAGCAAAAGGGTGAAGAATCAGATACTTCCCAAACTAACAATAGTCGATATGCGGCAGGAGGAAGATCACACAGAGATTTTTTCTAAAATTCTCAAAGATAAGATCGAAGATCGGCTCAATAAAAAGGAGCAGATCCTACTCTTTCAAAATCGCAGAGGGTATGCTTCCTATGTGCAGTGCGTAAAATGCGGTCATGTGCTTCAGTGTAGGGATTGTAATATCAGCATGACCTATCATTCCCGAAATAAAAAAATTATGTGTCATTACTGCGGATATGAGCGCTCCATGCCACGCACTTGCCCTGAATGCGGAGGTTATATCTTTAATTTTGGCTCACCCGGCACCGAGAAGATCGAGCAAAACCTGCAATTCCTTTTCCCGACTGCAAGAATTGCTCGAATGGATACAGATACTACAACAAAAAAGAACAGCTTTCAGAATATTTTTGATCAAGTTCGGAATGGCTACATCGATATTCTGCTCGGCACACAAATGATCATCAAGGGGCTTGATTTTCCGAACATAACTTTAGTCGGCATCGTTTCGGCAGATGTAAATCTCAATCTTCCTGATTTCAGAGCATCTGAGCGAAATTTTCAGCATATCATTCAGGTTGCAGGGCGAGCAGGACGTAGTGAAAAAGAGGGTGAAGTGATTGTTCAAACCTTTAATCCCAAACACTACAGCATTCAATATGCCCAGAAACAGAACTTTATAGGTTTCTATGAACATGAACTTCACCTCAGGCAGGAGCTTCACTATCCTCCATTTACCAAACTTGCCCGAATATTGTTTCTGCTTAATAATGAAGAGCGGCTTCGCTCATATATGGACGGGATTAGAAATAAGATCGCCATGTATCCCCAAAAAGATAAACTTATTATTCTCAGCCCGACACCTGCACCTATAAGCAAAATTAGAAAACAGTATCGTTATCATATATTGATAAAAGCTCAACATCAACAAAATATTAACCGCTTTATAAAATGGTTACAGAGAAATGTGAAAATTCCAAACTACATAAAAATGCAGATTGACATCGACCCCATTTCGCTTTTATAAAGGAAGTTAAATTCCAATTGATGCTGGAAAAGTTGACAAGAATTTGCGAGTTTTGCACTTTACAATAAGTTCGTTATCTCAGGAGGATTGTTGATAATAGATAAATATTTTGAAAATAGAAGAGAGCTTATCAATAAAGCTCTTGCGAAATATCTCGATTCGGATAATACAAAACCAGAGATAATTCATCGTGCAATGAGATATTCTGTGTTGGCTGGAGGTAAGCGTCTCCGTCCCACGTTGATGCTGGCGACCTATGAGATGCTTGTGAACAGACGTGATAAAAGGGCTATACAGCAGGCACTTCCTGTCGCCTGTGCGATTGAAATGCTTCATACTGCTTCGCTGGTCCATGACGACCTGCCTTTTATTGATAACGCAGATGAACGCCGCGGAAAGCCGAGTTGCCATAAAAAATTCGGTAATGCCATTGCAATCCTTGCCGGCGATGCGCTCATGACAAAAGCATTCGAGACAGTTCTCAAACTTCGCAACAGCAAAAAAGCTATCCAATGCCTTGAAGAGCTCATCGAAGCCGCATCCACAAGAGGTATGATCGGCGGACAGGTAGTTGATATTACTTCTTCACAGAAAAGAGTTAAACTGCATATCTTGAGAGATATTCACCTCAAAAAAACCGGTGCCCTTCTCCGTGCAGCAGAGCGTTGCGCATGTATTTTGGCAAATGCCACAGAGCAGATCACCAATGCGTTAAGCGACTTTGCACTGAATATCGGACTTGCCTATCAGGTTATCGATGATATTCTCGATGAAGTTGGAGCAGACGACCTACTATACAAGGAATCTGGTGAAGATCAGCGTAATGAAAAAGTCACCTATCCTACCCTTCTTGGTATTGAAGAATCAAAGCGACAAGCTCAAAAACTCATTTATGACGCACAGAATATCATCAAATACATACCAAATAATAACGTTCTCCTTGAAATTGTAGAACGCATTCATGACAGAATTCCCTAGTGATACAAAGCTTCCTGGCATATATTCGCATCCTCAGACCGCTGAATTTTCTGTTTGTTTTGATCGCAGTCCTCTTCGGCGCCTACTACAAAGTGACCGCATATCCGCTCTTTTATCCCCTTCTTGCAGGCATTGCAGCAGCACTAATCTCAGGAGGAGGTTATGTGATCAATGATTACTATGATTATACAATCGATATGATCAATCGGAAAGAAAGAGTTTTACCTTCAGGTATGATTTCTCCCAGAAAGGCAAAATATTATGCGATTTGTCTCTTTATTTCGGGAATAATTATTAGCGTATTTTTACAGAATGGATGGATGATCGCTATCGCTGCCCTCAATTCATTTCTGCTATACGTTTACGCAATGAAAAGTAAAAGAATACATTTCTGGGGAAATCTTCTTGTCGCCTTCGTGACTGCTTCCACCTTTGTGTTTGGCAGCTTTATTACAAACAATCTCAGAAATGCGTTCTTTGTAGCGTTATGTGCATTTTTCTATTCTATGATAAGAGAACTCGTTAAAGATATAGAAGACAAAAATGGCGACAGTTCTGCTGACGCAAAAACTCTTCCGCTTTTGTGGGGTGACAAAAAAAACACTTCTGCTTTCACTGCTCTTCTGGATAGGATTCACAGCAACAATTATTTGGGGTTATCCGGGATTTTATTCCTTAACATTCTTCATCTTATTATTGATTGCTATTGCATTTTTGCTTCTAATTGATTTGATAATACTTTTAATTAAGACAACCACAAAAACAGCAAAATATTCGGAAAGTTTTATGAAAGTACACATGCTTCTATTTTTAATTATTTTATGGGTGGCACAATGAAAGATAACATATTACAATTTTTATACTCAATTAAAAGTGAGAAAAAAGCCGGCTTCTTTTGTCTTATTGATCCTGACAAGCAAGATCCTGTAGAATCTGCAAAACTTGCTGAAAGATGCCAACTCAATGGTGTAGATGTAATTCTGGTTGGCGGCAGCTTGATGGTCAAAGATAATTTTAATGAAACTGTGAGTGTCATAAAAAAACAAGTAACAATACCAGTGCTTGTTTTCCCTGGTATATTCAATTTTGTTTCCCCTTATGCCGATGCGATCCTCTTCCTAAGTATGATGAGCAGCAGAAATCCTCAATTGCTTATCGGAGAGCAGGTTCGGACAGCACCTCTCATCAAAAAATACGAGGTCGAAGCAATTCCTACAGGATACTTCCTTATCGAATCCGGTTCACTCACTTCAGTACAGTTTATGAGCAATAGTCTGCCAATTCCAAGAACTAAATATGACATTGCTGTTTCGCATGCTCTTGCAGCTCAATATCTCGGCATGAAGGTTATCTTCTTTGACGCTGGGAGTGGAGCAAAACAGTCCGTACCGGCAGAAATGATCAAGAAAGTTAAAGAAAACATTTCTATTCCAATGATCATCGGGGGTGGTATAAGAACTCCTCAAGAAGCCAGAGAAAAAGTATCGGCAGGCGCAGATTTTATAGTGATCGGCTCTGCCATTGAAAAGAACAATCAGACCGATCTTATTAAAGAATTTGCAGACGCAATTCATTCATAGCTGATATGATCGACATTCATACACATGTGCTTCCGGGAATCGATGATGGGGCACAGGATATATTCGAGAGCTTTGAGATATTACAAGCACTTGCCAATCAAGGAGTAACAGAACTTGTCGCCACACCGCATATCATTTCCGGCGTGTATGAAAATACTCGCAGTATAATTGACAGAAAGCTTATTGAAGTGCAAGATTTTATTGAGGAGCGGGAGCTTAGTATGAAAATATATCCCGGCGCAGAACTCTATTGTGAACCCAATGTGATAAGCAAAGTCAAAAGAGAAAACCTTACACTAGCACAGAGTAATTATATTCTGATTGAAACTGAACTGCAACGTTTTCCAGACAATTTTGAAGAGATCCTTTTTAACTTTCAGCAAGAAGGATTTCGACCAATTATAGCGCATGCAGAGAGATTTTCACCTTTTATGAACAATATCGACTACCTGCTTACGATCGTAAATAGAGAAATATATATTCAAATGAACTGTGGAAGTATTCTCGGAGTGTATGGAAACGCAGTGAGAGACCTCGCATTAAAAATGCTCAATATCGGATGCGTTCACCTTATTGCATCGGATGTACACGGTTTAAAAAAGCGACCTATTCTTTTGAAAGATGCCTATGATTTTGTCGCCTCACATCATTCTGAAGATATTGCAGAGATCCTTTTTTATGAAAATCCAAAGAGAATTATTAGTAATGAACCATTAATACATAATTTTGAAGGATATTATGATGAGAGAAAGAAAAAATCATTTTTAAGAAAATTGAGAACAATTTTTCGATTTTGAAAAAATTTACAGATAATTTTCAATTTAGAATTTCTTTGTTTTTTTCATTATAAATAAGTATTTAAAACCCCTTAAGAAAAAATTAAATTTTCTGGCACGATAATGCCAGATTCCGGTGTTTGAGGTTTGATTATGACGTGTTACTGAAATTATATCAATTGTTTCAAAATATTTTTCAAGTCTTTGATAAAGCAAAAATTCAGTGGAAGTAAATTTTCTTTTCATCCATTGATCTGCAATTAGCCAGGCCATAACTTTGTTAGGTTTCAATATTCTATGATTTTCTTGAGCCACTTTTTCTAATTCATCAAAGAATTCAGTTTTTTCACAAGAAATTCTACCAATACAATTTGAATCATCAGAATATTTAATATTATTAATGAGTTCACTTTAAAAACCCCAGTTGGGGGATTAGCGGTATGTTTTTGTACTTCATCTTTCAACAAAGCATAAATATCTGGATTTTGGATTTTGAAGTGTGATATATAGAATTTTATTGGTAATTATTCGCAATATTTTACTTATTTTAGAAATAGCT
>ASNI01000069.1 GCA_000404785.1 Cloacimonetes bacterium SCGC AAA252-N17 | reverse complement strand
CAAAAATTAATTATGATAATGAACTCTAATAACCGGTGAAGAGCCAGAAAAAGTATGTTTACCAAATATATCAAAAGAATAACTTAAATCCAATTGTAAATTCTTTATAAATAGCGGAATAATAATTCCGGGGACAATACTTAATTTACTTTGACTGTCAGCCCACTCCGGAGATTCTGGTGTTGAATTGAACACATAATAAAAATTCGTTTCCAACTTCATGGTAATAAGTTGGAATGCTTTTGTTAGAGCGACATCACAAAAAATTTCGTCTCCGTTTTCAAATTTTTCCCCCACATTATATGGAGGATATAATCCCTCACTTTTCCCTGTAAAAATATATCCGGTATCAAAAAATAATTGAAAATTCTTGAACTGAAAATCGGTATTTATAATTAAAGGTATATCATAACTACCCGTTCCGAGAGGTAATTTATCCTTTTCATATTTATAGTAACCAACAGGTAATTTTATGCCGCTTGAAAAGGATATTAAATGACGATTCGAAATTTCCATTAATTGATATGAGAAACCGATAAAAATGTCGCTCAACCCGGAATTTGACAGACTCTGATTTTTTAAACTAACGTATGGTATTCGTACGCTAAACTGAATCTTATCGAATGGCGTATAGCCAAGCGAAAATATATTTATGAGGCGGGAATAGGAATTATATTCACATTTGTTTTCATCTTGGTCCCAATAATATTTAAAATGATAATACCTAAGATCATCGTTAATATAAAAAGAGCCTTTATCTTTTTTAGAAAAATCAAAATATAATCGTTCACCCACAGTGCCGCGAAAATAATCACTGGCAGGCATATATGGCCATGTCATCGGATTACTAAAAACGTTGGTGAAAAACAAAAATGCAAGCAATACTAAAAGTATTATTTTCATTTTGCTCATCCTTTTCTTTGCATAACACATATTATACTTTTTTTAAAATCTCATATCCTGCTAATTTAAGCAGCATGTTACCTAAATGGGATATTTCCTATTCATTGTACTCATATTCGATATTGATTTTATATAACTCATTTACTTACGAAAAGGAAATGCTATTCCATATTTGTCAAATATTTCTCTTTTGTTTAGATAAGCAGTTGGGGGTGATAAATTAACTGTCTCCGGGATGCGGCCGTTTACCCGCGCTTGCCATACGCCTGTTTCTTGTCTTTACCCTCTTTTTTTTTCTTAGCATGAGTGATCAGAGGTTTTTTATCTCTTCCTCTGAAATTCATTATGATCTTCTCAGCTTTATCAAAAGGAACGGTTATAAATGAGAAGTTGTCCATAACCTGCACATCTCTGATATCTTTGCCCTTGATGGAGACTTTACTCGTCACAAGCTCAACAAGTTTTCTGGCATCCATCTTGTCTTTCTTGCCCAATGCGACAAAAAGCCGTGTCTTACCCTGCCCGTCAAGCTGCCTTCCCTTTGCGCCGACCTCTTCTATCTCATTGTACGCATCAGGATTGAGTTCTTCTTCAAAAGAATAGTGGAGTAATGCTGCCAGTATTTCAGTCTGGTTATGATCTTCAAGCAATTCCTTTGCCCAGTTGTAAAATTTTGCGTCGACCTTTTGCTCAAGGACAGATTTCAGGTCATCGTCTATCTTTTTCTTTTTTGCTATAATAATATCTTTCACAACAGGAACTTTTGATTTCTTAATATCGGTTTTAGCAGCCCTTTGTATGAACATCATCCGTTGATATTCGCTGGGAGTAATAAACGTAATCGCCGTGCCCTCATTCCCTGCTCTCCCTGTGCGACCGATCCGATGAACATAGGAGTCCGTGTCCTGAGGAAGAGAATAGTTTATAACGTGGGTGAGGTTAATAACATCGATCCCACGTGCTGCCACATCTGTTGCAACGAGAATATTTGCTTTTTGCTTCTTGAATTTTTCCAGAGTTTTTTCTCTTTGAGCTTGCGTGATATCTCCATGAATTGCTTCTGCGTCGTATCCTCTATCATTGAGATGCGCTGCAAGTGAATTCACGTCACTCTTTGTTCTGCAGAAGATCAGTCCGTAAAAACCGTCCTCGATGTCGATTATCCTGCAGAGAGTTTCAAATTTATCAGATGCTTTTACCTCGAAGTATATCTGCTCTGTCAGAGCATTTACCAGTTGCTCATTTTTCACGGTAAGAAACTCATAACCTTCCATGTATTTGTGTGCAAGGTCCTTTATTCTTCGTGGTATTGTTGCAGAAAACAGGAGCGTTCTTTTGTTGGGATTTGTATGCTTCATGATCTCTTCCATATCATCGATGAATCCCATATTGAGCATTTCATCAGCTTCATCAAGGATCAGGTGCTCAATTTCTCCGATCTTCAGTGTCTTTCTGTTAAGATGGTCGATTATTCTACCCGGAGTTCCCACGACAATATGTACTCCTTTTTTCAGTCTGCGCAACTGCTGATCAATTGATTGACCGCCATATATTGGTACTATTATGAGATCCTTGTCACCTTTAAGCGAATTGATCTCTTCCGCTACCTGAATTGCAAGTTCCCGTGTTGGAGTCAGAATGAGTGCCTGGACTGTATTCGAATCCTGGTTGATCATTTCTATCAAAGGCAATCCGAATGCCGCTGTTTTGCCGGTGCCTGTTTGTGCTTGAGCGATGATATTCGTGTCATCTCTGAGCATGATGGGAATAGTTATGATCTGAATTGCAGTCGGCTCCTCAAATCCCTTTTTATTTATTGCTTCCAGTACTTTTGCCGAAAGCCCGAGGTCGCTGAACGTTATTTCGTTTTCCATATTTCTCTTTTTAAAAATTTTTTCTATTTATGCTTTGTATAGATCCATAGTCAGATAACTCGTGAGTTTACCAATATTTTATAACAGAGCGGAAAAATGACAGGTGGAACGATTTGTTATAAGGCATTTTTAATAGTTACTTAAACCTTCAAACGATTCTTTAAATTTTAAATAATACTCATCTTTATTGTTATAAAACGGCAACCCGACCAATCTAAATTTATCCGATTCATAAATTGTAGACGGATTTATATAATAGCTTTTCCTTAACTCACTTAGAAATTCCTCTTTCCATTTATCCTCTTTTATCAAATGTTCGCCTTTCGGTTCAATGAATATCTGATAAGAAAACTTGTTAGCTGTATCCTTTTCCGTTAAGAATAGGACAAAATCAGGTTCAATGGCTGCCCCATCTGAAAAGCGAAATACTTTAAAATAGCCTTCGTTTCGCAACAAATAAATATTATCATATTTCTTTTTTAATTTTTCGATATTATCGTTAATAAAACGGATTAGAAATTTTTCTTCACTTGTGCCGAAATTATCTTCATGAATATACCAATCCTTTTTTGCCAAACTCATTCGCAGTTCATCATTTGGATTTGTATTCATAGAAACGCCGTATTGCTGATCTCCGCCATCTTTTACAACAATATGCTGTGTTCGGTCTTCAACAATACTATAAACAGGATAACCCTCAAATGCCTTCGTGCCTTCGTAAACATGGCTGTTTTTTACAATATCGTTTGAGATCTCTGTATATACCTTTAAAGCAACTTTTAGCTTGTCTTTTAAGTTCAAGTTTGAAATACGATCTGATGAACCCTTCAAAAAGACTTTAATTTCTCTTGTATAATTTAAAGATGTAATAAATTCATGAATTGAATTCAAATTGGGAAAATACAATTTCAGGCTATTAAAATGGTAAAACGGTATTTTGTCCGTTGCTTTTCGGCAAACAGTTTCACCGAAATAATGTAATGATTTCAATTTAGTTTTCTTTTCTTCTTCACTTAAACCATCTTCAACAAAGATAGTTGTTTCTTCAACCGATCCTGTTCCAAAATCATAAGAATAAATTGTTTTGTCCAAAGCCAAATCTGAAAAAGACTTGATTTTCTTGCGGTCATATTTTATCCGCTCATTCTGAAAGATATATCCTTCCTGCCAAAATTTTGTCTTTTTAATCTCTGGTTTTATTTTCACAAACAATTCCTTTTGCTGGGATTCCTTTTCCATAATCCCGCTTTTAACCAGTTCATCTTTCAGGTTTCTAATGTATTCAGAATGATTGATGCTGTGATAGTAAAGTTCCTCAAGACAGCGCAATTCGTTGGACGTATCCTCATCATATTTTCGTTTGAACCTTTCCTGTGTATTTTCTAACTGAAAAGGAAAGTAACGTGCGCCTCTGCCGATGAGTTGTGCTTCTGATATTGTAGTTGACTTTGTGCCTTTGCTCTCATCCAGTCGGACAATATCAAAAAGGTTTAATACATCCCAACCCTCTTTCAATTTATCCACAGAAAAAATAATTCGAATGCCGTTATCCTCATCTTCAAGCGAATTAACGATGAGCTGCTTTTCTTCCGAATCGTTTTTTGAATTGATCCCCAAACATTTTTCCTCACGAAAATCTTCTTTTAACTCGATCAGCAGATTATGTTCTGTCACACCATTTGCTTCAAAAAATTTGAACGCCCGTTTTAAAAGTGTGCTTCTTGAATTTTTCCTCAATTCGCCAATATCCGATGTTTTCAGATTCTTAATGAATTCATAAAAATCTTTTTCGGCCTGTTCGGATTCGGCAATGGTACGGGATTTGATCAATATAACGGGTTTTAAAAACAAATGGTTTTTCTCAGCAACCTTGCGCCTATACTGACTTAAAATAATGGCATGTAAAATTCGTTCTTTTACCTCAATATCCGACTGTAACACTCTAATTTCTTTTGAATATAGGTCTTCCCGAAATTCTTTTAATGTATATTGCTCTAATATTTTATCATTGTATTTTTCTCGGACAGCAGGATGTGATAATTCAACAGTGGCAGTATATTCCAGCATAATATTTTTAGGATTGGACTGGAATATTTTATTGACCGTGTATTCCCAACTGGATTCCAATTCTTCTTCTGTTTTACCAACGGATTGCTTGGTCAGCGTATTAATATGATGCGCTTCATCAGAAAGCAGCGCTAATTCTTTGCTGGCAAGTTCCTCAAAAGTGATGGCATTTTCACTGGGATTGTTCAAGCGGGAATGCAAACCCTGTATCGTGGTAAAAAGAATGTTAATATCATTAGGATTGACCGCTTCAAAATTATTCACTTCTGTAACCTGAATTTCGGTGTGATCAAAAATGATTTTTTGATTGAACAGATATTTGGATGAATCCACTGTTAAGAAATTGGCTTTGGTTTTTTCAATGATATTGGTGGAATTTACAAAAAAGATAAAATTGCGGTAGCCCAGCTTGTAGAGATATAAAATATTTGTCGCCATGAGCAAGGTTTTACCGCTGCCCGTTGCCATGTGAAAAAGTAAATAAGCGGGCGCCTTCTTTTTGGGATAGCCATCCATATAATATTCAAAACGTGCAATGGCTTTTTCCTGATATGGGCGTAAAATAAGATTGGGATTCAAATTTTCGACAACATACGCTTTAGGTTCGTATTTGAAAATTCCTAAATCTTCAAGTGTATCGAATTGCTGTAATAAAGGTTGTTCTGACATATACTATATTCCGTAAAACTTGCGGTTCATCTCTTTTTCTTCATTACTGATTTGGTAAGTAGAATCTTCCATTTCGGACAGGTTCACATACAAATGGTTTTTATCCAAACATTCTATCAAAACTTCTTTCTGTTGCTCAATAGTAAGTTCTGAAAATTCCTTTTCATCGAATTTGGATAAATCTACATCATAACGGGAAAAGCCTTCTGATTTCATTTTTTCGTAAATGGATATAAGGGCCTCCGTTGTCTTTGCAGTTTCAATCTCATCGATATAGTTTTGATTCCATTTTTTTAGTTCGCAATAGACAAACGAACCGCCACCTTGCCATTTATTATATTTGGATATACCCGTCTGGTCTCCGTTTATTACATTTTTGAGCCTAACGACAGAATTATTCTTCCCATAGTCTAATTGCTCAATACCTATGTATCTTCGTTCCATTTTATGGGAAACTGCTCCTGTTGTGCCACATCCAAGGAAAAAAATCCATAACAAGTTCATTTTTTCTTGTAAACCAACTTATTAGTCTTGCCATTAAATATTCTGGTTTTTTACCATTTGGTAAATCTACACCACCTTCATTTTGTGTATTATTAAAGTCCACATCATCCCAAAAATCACATAAAATTTTACCGAATTCTTCTTTAGAAAAGCCATCGAACCCAACATCCCAAATGCTTTTTGTCAATGGCGATAATCTCCGTCCGTTATAAGCGAATTCACGGCTAGCATTTGAACCTTTATATTCTATAACCTTATCTGGATTTTCTAAACTCAATTTTTTTGCTTCTTTTGGAATTTCTTTAGTTCCTTGAAAAATCTTATGCCTGTTTTCAAAAACAAATGCTTTAAATTTTGAATTATTAAGCGCACCGTCATCTATTTGAAAATCTTCATCAACTATCCCATTCTCTTTTAAATAATCAACTAACGAGTATTTAATTTTCTCATTACCATCAATCTCAACGTAAGTATTAAAATGTGTATCCCACTCTTTTCTTTCTTGATATAGCGGAAAGATTTTTCTTTCCTCACTCATAGAATAGATTAAAATATATGATTTTGTTTTTAGAATTGTTTTTTCTTTAGCGGATAATTTTAAACCACTTGGATGAGAGTCACGAATACATATATTATTAATGAAATTGTTTCTGCCAAAGACTTCATCACATAGTATTTTTAAATGATATAATTCATTATCATTTATATGAAGACATATAATTCCATCCTTTTTAAGAAATGATTTTGAAATTTCAAGTCTATTTTTCATAAATGTCATCCACGTTGAGTGGTTGAATTTATCATTATATTTAAAACTATCATCTTTTCTTTCTGTATTGAAAGGTAAATCAATATAAATCAACTTCACTTTTCCCCGATAAAATTTCTTTAGCGAATGCAGCGCCAGCAGGTTGTTGCCTTTAATAATCAGGTTGTCGTTTCGGGTAATATCTTTCGGATTGGGGTGTTCGCCGTCTTTGTCGTAGCGTTTAAAATTGGTCAGCACTTTGGGGTCAAACAGTCGGTCAATCTCATCGGGGGCTAAAATTTCGTTGTAAAATATTTCATTGCGCTTCTGGTCCTCTTTATCCTGTCCGCCTTCAAGAACACAGTCTTTATACGGCCATGCCAAAACCACATCTTTCTTTTCACAGAAATAATCACCATCTTCATCCAACAAACCGATTTTATTTTTAAAGCTGGTGTAGGAATCAGGTAAAAATTGTTTATCATTTACAAACTGAATGAATTTATCTTTATCAAATACCAGCACACCATCCACTTCAAGGAAGAAGTGTTTTTTGAGCTTTTCATCGGAAAGAATATATTTTATCAGTTTTGGCTCTAATTTAAGCGCATCTTCCGTTAATTTATTTTTAAGCAATTTCTCATTACTAAAATATGTAGTATCGGCTTTTATAATTTCGATGAGCGTTTTTTGTAGATTTTGCATATTTACTTCTTTCCTTTGATATGAACTTTATTAGCCTTATAAAGGCGATAATCACCTGCTGCGAGTTTTAATGCGAATATCTTATGTGTTTCGTTTTCACCTGCTTGTTTTCCGAGTATGATAGATGCCAAATGTGTATACTTGATTTGCGATGGCCATTACTTCTTCCAATCGTAAGTCAACTTGCCGCACCCACACCTGATTTTGCTTTCCACATTGTCAAAATATTTGATAGAAATAAACTTCCTACACTCGTCGCAGTAAAAGATATGAATGGTCTTTTCAATATCTTCCCATATTGATGCTAAGTCCTCAATACTTTCAGTAAACTCATTGTCATGAGACGTGACATTACTAATGAACATTGGCATTCCTCTTAGTTTTTGAATGTTAGCCTTATCCTTTAATCCATTTCCCTTCTTTGAAATTCGACCATGCACATCATCCAATAGTTCAGCAGCCATTCTCTTTTCATTTATTTCATTATATCTAAAAGCAACTTGGGCCTCTATGTTGTAGGCGATTTCTTTCATTACCTTTTCAGTATAAATCCTGATATAATTACCTAGTCCTTCTTTGTCTTTGGTCTTAAATTTCTTGAGAATACGTTCCTTGATGTCAGTTATGCCTTCTTCAATTCCTACTCCGTTCTCTTTTGACCACTTAAAATCTTGAATTAGCCAACCTTTTCTCTTCACATCACTGGCCACTAATTCAAAGAATCCATGCTCATGTGTAAGTAACATAATTTGGTAGTTGTCGAACTTTTCAGTTAGAAGTTTTGCAAACCTTGATCTGTGTGGTCTATCGAAACTTGAAATAATATCGTCAAGGATAAAAAATTCGTTGTGCTTATTGAATGCTTTAACAGAAGCTAAAAAGAAAGATAAACCAAGACAGTTAATGTGGCTTTCACTCAAATAAGCAATTGGTGGATTTTTGGTCTCATCAAAAAAGCTATACTCGATTGTTATTCCGACTAGGTCATCGTTTTTGTCCTTGATTGGTAATAACTTGATATTCTCAATTTTCTCATTGGGGTTCATAGTAGTATAATATTCATCAATGTTTGCGGAGAACATTTTAAGAAATACATTTAAAGCATCTTCTTGCCTTTTAATAAAATCGGCAAAAAGTAGTTGGAATGTCTCTTGATGTTTTGTTAGTATTTCTTGTTGTCTTTTAATGCTTTGATATCGATTGTAAGCGGTAACTGCGTGAAATAGCTTAGTATAGATTTGGAATTTCATATCTGATCTCTTACTTTCTGTGAGCGTTTTTGCCGTTTCTTTTGCTTGCTTGGCAAGTACAGTTATATCATTTTTATTAATTTGTATTTTACTTGGCTCCTGAATTGGATCTTTAGCAATCAATTCCTTTTTAATTTCATCAGAAAATACATTCAAGGAGGTTTTAACTTGCTGAACATTCTCGAGAAGTTTGGATTGCTGTACCTCCTTGAAAAGCTTCTCTTTGAGTAGTCCATCAATCGTATTAACGTTGACTCGTAAAATATCTTTTAGTTTCTGTTCCTGCTCTTCTAACTTGTACTTCTCTTCTTCTAGTTCCTCTAATTCTTTAATCCTTTCATTTATTTCTTTGATCAATTCTATTTTGCTCTTTTCTTGTAGGCAGAGTGGACAGTAATCATCAGCCACAACATCGGTTTTCAAAACACTTTGTCCTTCTTTCAGTAGAGTAAGAAGTTGTAATTTTTGAATATTCTCAGGGTCTTTTCTCAGTTCTGTGTAAGTTGTGTGATAAGTTGTATAGTTTGAGTGTATGCTATCAACGTTCCCGTTAATTTCCGTTAAATTTTCTCCAACCTTCGTATAGAAACTAATTTGCTCTAATAGAGATATATCTTCTTTGGTTTCTATTATTTTTAAAACATCCTGGATATCTTTATGCGATTTAATATCCTTTCCAATCTGCAATGATTTTATCAACAGATTTGCCCCCACAAAAAGTTGGTCATCAGTATGTGCATTTTGTTTGAAATTGTCGAGAATAACAGTTTGTTGGGCATCCTTTTGATTATCATAGTTAGCCGATTTGATGTTACGAGCAATTCTCCCAGCAGACTTTTTAAGAAGATCACGGATATCAGCAACAGCAGAAAAGCCAATAATGTTTTGGAGTTTTTTTAGCTTCTCGGTCTTTCCAGCTACAATGAACTCAACTAAATCTCTATAGCGAAGTATTAAGTTTTCAGAATGAGTAGCAAGCATATAGTCTATGAAATCATCTGTCGTATTAGAGATTGTTGCCTTTAATGAATTATCAATAGTTTTTATTGCATTCAATTTGTTGTTGGAGTACTCAATATTAACGAATGCATCTTCGCTTTCTGGAATAAATAGATTGCGCAATGAACCTCTTCCTTTGATTGAGTCAGTTTCTTCACTAATTAAATGTTTAACACCATCTGAGTAATACCATTCAATAGCATCAGTCAGAGAGCTTTTACCCGATCCATTCTCACCAAATATAAGAAGCGATCTTTTATTCAAGTTTAACAGCACAGAATCTTTGATACCCCTGATTCCACTGATTTCGATTGATTTAATCTTTGCCATTTTTTCCCTCGGTTGTATCGAGTTCTTCTTGAAGTAGTTGACCAATTGCATTTTGGATGTTTATATCCGTTAGTTTACCTTCATTGTACAAGGAAGTCAGCTTCGCAACAATCTTTTCATCTACCCCTTTTATATTCGTAATCTCTGCGAAGAATTCGTCAATAACCTCTTTTCCGGTTTTAATCTCGTCACTCATAGTCAATGCCCCTGTTTTTTGTATTTTATTCAAAATATGGCCAATCAATAATAAAGTTTGACTTTAATTTTTTATCTAATATCTTATATCCAGATTTATTGTTACAGATAGGATACACACCATATTTTTCAACGAAGTCTAGAATGAAATAACTTTCAAGGTCTTCAATCCTGTTACTCCAGAATTTACGAAGCATTTCAAAGTTTATATAAGTAAAATAAAGTCGTTCTACCTTGCTGTAGTTGATAAGTCCCCAGTTTTTACTTTTACCTTCTAAGTGTTCTGTTAATCGACTACCAATGCTGTTTGTTTTTTTTTCGCTCATTCCAATGTATAGCAATCGAGATGTTTTGAAAGGGTATTGAATTCTTGTCTTATTGTTAAAAATAAAATATAATCCTGTTAGCCCCGTAAGTGGCTTTATGTTCTGTATTTCAAATGTCTTTGAACTGTCAAAAAATATTTTAAGCTCTGCAATTTCGTTTGTCATTTTCCTGTATATTCAACGTAATATTAGACCAGATGTGCACTATTTTTTATCTTAGTTTTGCCTCGTATCCTTTTTTAACATATTTATTAATGTAAGTATTCAATCCTTTCCCTGTAACTGCAAGCAATTTCATTTTTTCAATGTGTAAACTACCAGCACTTCTATATGTATAAAGATAAACTGCATCTGGACTAAATTGAACAGTTATTGAGTCATTTCCAATTTCATATGATAACACTCCAGAATTTTCCCCCAAGTTCTTATATCTTTCCATAACGAATCTCCTTTATGGTTTATGGTTAACTTACTTTTACACATAACATCGCAATCAACCGCGAGTCTCGCAGTATAATATCCTTATATCTTCGCTTAATAACATATCTTTTATTATTTCCTTTTTTTTTGGAATTAGATACTACTTCTTAAATTTCTTCTATAATTGTATGTCAATAAAAATAATATCTTGCAAAAAATTGTAAGATAATAATCTTTGCAATATAATATCAAAATAATTTCAAGGGCATTATGGCGAAAAAGATATACCCTCAAATGTTATAATGAAAAATATAGCAATTAGCCGGGTTTTCTTAATGTTCCTATTTTTTTACTTTTTCGAGCAGTTTTTGAATAACATCCTTTGAGGTGATTCCTTCTGCTTCTGTAGAACTTGGATTACCGCAATTATCATGTAAAACCGCCAAGTGAAACTCCAGTTCGAATACTATTCATGGACTTCTTTAAGACCCTTTACAAGTTCGCGAACCACAACCATGCCGGGATCATTGATTCCCACCGTCCTGTTGCCGTATATACGTGCCCTTCCTTGTTTACACGGGAGCCCTCTGAATTCGTCAAGCGCGTGAGCTGAAGCCAAATCTGCAGCTTCCAATAATGCTTTTGGATTCTCAATTCCAACGATTGCTTTCTGAATTGCAGCAAGTTCATCTAATACTGTTTTTTCGCCAAGTTTGCTTCTGCCCCGTTGTGCCATCTTTTCAATACTCTGTTCCAACAATTGGGGCAAGTGCTGCCAGGGAACTTCGTTTTTCCCTTTTGCTTCCTTTGCTGCTGCCATGATGCCTGTGGCAAACAGTGTTGCGAACGACGAAGCACGCGTTCCTGTAAAGGCCTGTGCGCACTTCATGAGTGCCATGCCTACATCTTCAGGTAGATCTGCAGAAACCTCGATCATTGCCCTGAATCCCGTAACCATAGTTATACCAATATCACCATCACCGATCTGATTATCAAGGGTGTTCAGTTCGTCGGCACAGCTCTCCATTTTGCTTGCCATAATGGTGATAGCCGACTTTAAAATATCGGTTGTCAGTCCATCATTCATATGTGCCAACTTTCCAGAAAGCGCATTCGCGTGGGGCTTTGAGCAGTCGCTCAAGTTCGTCGTCAAGCCGGCAGATCGTTAATGTCATACCTGCCATTTCCATTGACGTTACATAGTGTCCTATTAGTGGCATCACGATCCTGACACCCAGTTTGTCGAGTTCGGTCTTTATGTATCTGTATACAATGTATAATTCTTCCGTTGGTGTCGCACCAAGGCTATTTACCATGACCGAAGCGGTGTCGTCAATTTCAAGCGGCATATCTTTGAGAATCAGGTCGAACATCTCTTGCGCGATTTCATCAGCTTTCTTTAATTTACCCCGCCAGACACCCGGTTCGCCGTGGATTCCCATCCCCATTTCCATTTCATCATCGCTGATCTCGAACCCGGGCTTGCCAGCTTGAGGTATGGTGCACGGAGTCAATGCCATGCCAACTGAACGGCATCTGTCCGCTGTTTTTTGAGCTATACGGGTTACTTCATCTA
>ASNI01000068.1 GCA_000404785.1 Cloacimonetes bacterium SCGC AAA252-N17 | reverse complement strand
GTTCAGTTTCATTATAGTTTTTTTGGTATTTCTCGAATGAATATTGTATGGCGGATTCCCGGTAATAACTAAGATCGGTTCTTTCTTTTTTATTTTATTAGCTTTTTTTCCTTCTTTTGATAATACAGGAAGATGCCAATCAGTCTGACTTTCACCATCATCTAAAGTATCGGTTAAATAAACCTGGAATCTTTCATTTTCGTTTAATTTGTATCCTTCATCTTTTAATAATTGTGATAGTTTAAGATGACATACAGCATAAGGGGCAACAAGATATTCAAAACCATAGAAATTTCTTAAAATATGATCTTTAATTAGACTAGTAAATCTACCGTCATTGTTGTTTATTTTTTCGAAAATAGATTCAAAGATTCCTACAAGGAAAGTTCCAGTACCAGAAGCAAAATCCAGAACGGTGACAGAGGAATCTGCAAAACCTAAACCTTTTTTAAATTTTTCAATGAGAATTTTATCGATAGATTTTGTGATAAAACTTACTACTTCAAAAGGTGTATAATAAACTCCTTTTTGTTTTCTTTCCTTGCTGTCATATTCTTTTAAAAAATCTTCATAAAAATATAAATATGGATCAGCTTTTTTATTTTTGAAGGATAATTCCTTGTATATCTTTCCTAAATCTACGTTATTTATCAAATTCACAATTTCTGAAAAAATCCATTTTATATGATTGGGGAGATATTTATACTCATCATCGATTATTTTAAAGAATTCTTTTATAACTTCAAAAGATATTGGTATTAGTTTATGAGCGTCTTCTACAGTAATTTTTGTATTTGATTGTAGATATGATAAGAAAAAACCATAAAGAACTGTTTGCGTGTAGGCATTAGCAAACTCGTCATCTTGTAAATCTTCAACTAAAGTTTTCTTAAACGCTTACTTTAATCCGATTAATTGATTTGAGAATCGATCATCGTTTTTTGCATCCAGAACTTCAACAATATATTCTTTTAGTATTCTACCCCTGGAAGCAAAATATTCAGCAAGTTTTTTTGATTTTCCTATCATTATTGGTTCGGCAATAAAGAACTTTTCTAATAATTTTCCGACTTGAATAATATTATCATTTTCTAATTGTGAGTTTCTTTTATCAATATCCGGTTCATCGAATAAAACTGCCGTCTCTCGATTGTCTTTATCGTGCACTAAAATAAAGTCATGATAATTGGTAATTATTAGATTTTCCGTAACAGATAAATATCTTTTTATTTGAGCAGTTCGTATTGTTTTATTTAAATCATTTTCGATATCTTTAGTCTCGATATAACCGATAATTGCTTCGTTAACCTCAACTCTGTAATCAGGGGCTCCAAAACCTTTTTCTCTTTTTGGTTCCTGAATTATTTTTATGTTTTTATTTGGCTTTATTTCATTCAACAAATTTTCTAATGCGGTTCTGTGACTTAGTTCCGTGATTTTTCCTATTTCTTTTATTTTATTAAAATATTTTTGATATTTTTCCATAAAATTTTATCCCAATAAAAAATTGATTTTTACTTATAATCATGGATTGATAATAGTTTTTTTTCGGTTTTCATAGTCAAGAAAATGGCTTTATACAAATTCTACTATATAATGAAATTAAGATAATTTTCCTTATTGATAACCTGTATTGGTGAATCTGGATAGGCACTTTTCCATTTGGGTGGAACGGTGATCTGGTTTTTATTCCATTTAATTTCAAAACCCTCGATCTCCCCGTCATGTTCTTCAACAAGGTCGATTTCAGCCCCGCTATAGGTTCTCCAAAAATAGGAAGTGACAAAATCTCTTTTGTATTTATGCATTTTAAGTCTTTCTGCGACAATATAATTTTCCCAGAGCTGGCCGATATCATTACGAAGGTCGATTGGTTTAAAATTATGTATAATAGCATTTCTAATTCCAAGATCCAAAAAATAATATCTTGAATTTTTTGTAATAACCTTTCTCATATTTTTGGAAAATCCGGTTCGTCTAAAAATTATGAAAACCTTTTCTATGAGTTCTAAATAGCGTGTAACAGTATTCTTGCTCATGTGCAACTGGGTGCCCAATTCGTTGATAGATACTTCTTTTCCGATTTGGTATGCTATCAATTGTAAAAGTTTTATGAGCTTATCTGCATGTTGAATATTTTCAATACTTAATATATCTTTGAAAAGATATGAGCTTACCAATTCTGTTAAATATTCTTTTCTTTTCGAAGTATCATTCATTAAAACGACTTCAGGATAACTTCCGAATATCAATCGAGACTCGAGATGAGCTTTTGTTTCATGGATATTTTCAATTTGAGAAATTTCTTTTTGGGCAAGTGGGTACTGGCTTAAATGATATTTTCTGCCTGTTAATGGTTCTCCCACTTCCCTGGATAGGTCAAATGATGATGAGCCGGTTGCGATTACTTTTATTCCGGGAATATTATCAACAATAAGCTTAAGGTTTAATCCGATATTAGGAATATATTGGGCTTCATCGACTAACAATAAAGATTTGTTTCCGACGAATTCCTTTAATCTTTCGATTGATTGACTTTTAAGATAATCCTGAACTGTTATATCATCACCACTCACGTACAAATAATCAACTTTTTCACCGGTTGTCTGACGGCTTTCTATGAAATGTTTGATGAGGGTAGTTTTTCCTACGCGCCTTGCACCGTAAACAATAATTACTTTTTGTGGTTCGATCATTTTTGAAATGTTTTGCAAATTGATTTGAGGTATATACATAGTATTTATTCTCCAACGTATTTAGACAAATAAAAGGCAACGGCTGAAATTCTGTCAACAAATTGACAAAATTATCGGTAATTCTGTCAATGAACTGACAAATTTACAGGCAATTCTGTCAGTCAGATGTGTTGGTTCCCATTTTTGTGGGATTATTATTCGTTGATTGCTGTCAGAATAAAAGGATTTCCCTTTCCACAAAACACAGGAGCTTGACATACAATTCTCATATCAATAATGTATTCCACTTTATTTTAAGGATTGTTAAATTTTATGAAAAAAAATATAGTTATAAAGGGTGCATCAGAGCACAATTTAAAGAATATTGATGTCACACTTCCGCGAAATAAACTAATTGTATTCACCGGTGTAAGCGGATCAGGAAAATCATCTCTCGCCTTTGACACGCTTTACGCAGAAGGACAGCGCCGGTATATCGAATCCCTTTCATCCTATGCAAGACAATTTCTTGGGCAGATGGAAAAACCCAAAGTTGATTATATAGAAGGTCTTTCTCCTGCTGTTTCAATTGAACAGAAAGCAGCAAGCCATAATCCGCGCTCGACAGTCGGAACAGTCACAGAAATTTATGATTATCTTCGTGTATTATATGCCCGCATCGGTACCCAGTATTGTTACCAGTGCGGCAATCCTGTTTCTTCACAAACACTGGATCAGATGGTTAACACGCTGCTCGAGCTCGAGCCCGGAACAAGGATACAGATATTAGCTCCTCTTGTGCGCGAACGAAAAGGAGAACATAAGGATGTGCTCAGCCGCATTAAGCGAGAAGGTTTTGTGCGCATGCGTGTCAATGGTGTAATTCATGACGTAAATGATACTATAAAATTAGATAAAAAAAGCAAGCATAATATCGAGGTTGTCGTTGACAGATTAATTGTAAAAAAAGGAGTAGAAAGTAGATTGACAGATTCGATGGAACTTGCTCTCGATCTCGCTGACGGTGTGGTTATGGTCGATTTCCCCACTAAGAACGAAACCCAGCTTTTCAGTATCCAGAATGCTTGCCCAACGTGTAATATCAGCTATCCGAAGCTTAATCCTCAGATGTTCTCTTTTAACAGCCCTCTTGGAATGTGCGAAACATGTAATGGACTGGGCACTCGCATGGAACTCGATGAAGATAAGATCGTTCCTGATAAAAATAAATCTCTTATGGAAGGAGCAGTTCAGTTTTGGGGACCGCTCCAAGAAAAACGCCGTTCCTGGAGATATAAAATTCTCCTTCAATTATCCGACGAGTTCGGTTTTTCTCTAAAAACACCCTGGAAAAATCTTAGCGAACAGGCACGGGATGTCATTCTCTATGGCTCGCGAGGAAAAAAGTTCAGGATCGACTGGGATATGGAGACTAGCTCCGGACATTATATGACGCAATTCGAGGGGCTTATTCCAACTATTCAACGCAGGTTTCGTGAAACGAAATCCGAGGCCATGCGGAGGATGTATCTTTCTTATTACAGCGAGAAACCTTGCATAAGTTGTGATAGCACGAAACTTCGTATTGAGAGCAGACATGTGAAAATTAATGGGAAATCAATAGTAGAACTCTCCCAAATATCTGTGAGAGATGCTTACGACTTTGTTAAAAATCTGAAATTGAGCGGCAACAAGCAGATCATAGCAGAAGAGCTTATCAAAGAGATAAAGGCACGATTGCAATTTATGCTGAATGTCGGATTGCATTATCTCACACTTGATAGAAGCGCACCAACTCTATCGGGTGGCGAGTCCGAGCGTATCCGTCTTGCCAGCCAGATTGGAAGCGGACTTGTTGGCGTGATGTATATCCTCGATGAACCCACTATCGGGTTGCATCAGCGCGATAACAGACGATTGATAAGTATGCTTGCAGGTCTGCGAGCTATTGGTAATACGGTCATCGTTGTAGAACACGATGCAGAAATGATGAAAGAAGCTGATCATATTCTGGATTTTGGCCCTCTTGGCGGAGTGTATGGTGGTGAGATCGTTGCCCAGGGTTCTTTTGAAGAAATTATAAAGAGTGAGAATTCTCTCACGGGCAAGTATCTTTCCGGAGTATTAAACATTCCTGAACCAAAATTCTATCGCGCAAAAAAACATGGATACCTCACACTAAAAGGAGTTCATCAAAACAATCTAAAAAATATCAATGTTAAGATACCGTTAGGAGTTTTTACCTGTATCACAGGCGTATCCGGCTCGGGGAAAAGCTCACTTATTAATCAAACCCTTTATCCTGTGATCGCCAACCAGCTGTATCACAGTACCCATGTGGAAGGTAGATACGAAGACATTGAAAACCTCGAAAGTATTGATAAGATTATCAATATTACGCAGGATCCCATTGGACGAACTCCCCGGTCAAATCCAGCCACATATACAAAAGTATTTGATGAGATCCGAAACATTTTTGCTCAAACTCCATCCGCAAAGGTGCGTGGTTATAAACCAAGCCGGTTTAGTTTCAATGTCACTGGAGGACGCTGTGAAGCATGCCGGGGAAAT
>ASNI01000067.1 GCA_000404785.1 Cloacimonetes bacterium SCGC AAA252-N17 | reverse complement strand
TTTTTATAGTAAACTCATTAAATATTTTTTATAAAAATAAAAGAGAACAGTTTAAGAATTTTTATAATATATCTACGGAAATTGATAATTTAATATATTCTATCGAACAAAATATTAATAAATTTTTAGATCGGAAAAATCATTTTGAAGATATTTTTTCAATTGAAAGTTATGAGATAATTGCCAAATTATTAATGTTAAAAGATAAGGATATTGATGATAAATTTATAAAAAAATATAAAGAATTTCCAATTTTCATAAAATTTAAAAATTCTGATATTAATGAAGCGAGTCTTGATTTAAATGAGATTAATAGGCAAAATTTAAAAAAATATCTCAACACAATAATTAATTTGTCTTTAAAATCAAAGGATAAATTTGATAAATATCTAATTTATTTAGTAATCTTTTATTGCTTTCAGAAATATGATTACCTAATAGGCTTTTATCATGCAATAATTTCTGTTGAAAAAGAAATCAGCTTTAATTATAAAATCGAATTTGATTTATTATATGTTAGTGTCTTATGGTTCAAGTTTAATAGACAAGAAGAATTTAATAGACACTCGATAAATAAATACATTAAAGAAATTATTAATATATGTACTGAAATATTGGAAAAAATAGACGATTTTCGCTTTTTTCATCTTGAAGTTCTTTCAGCAATATCACTCATAGAGAGAGATAGGGTGGATTTACTAAAAACGATTTCAAATAAACTAGATATCAATACTTTATTAAAACACTGTAATTATATTAGCAATTCGATTGCTGATAAAACTAATATTTACAAGTACTCATATTTTCTTAAGAAAGTACAAAACAATAAAGCATATCTGTTGGCTTTAACAGGGGTTCCGCACAATTTAGATTTAGCAATAGAAATTATGATAAAAGAATTTAAATTTCCTGATTATGAAGAAGGTAATATTTATATAATTGATACATACGCTTATATAAATTATAAATTAGGTGATGCTTCGACTGATGGATCAAAAAAACTCAAGTATTACAACATAGCACTGCGTTGGTTTAAAAAAGCAATTAAGTGTAAATATGGAAAAAGAATGAAGGAATTGATCTATAACGATATAAGGGAAATACAAAAAAAAATGAAAAATATCAATAGAGAATTATAAATATCTGAATACTTTATATTTTGTTGTTTCACTTCTTGTAAATTTATACAATCTCATTTGATTAATTCTTTATATTCTATTTATAACAAGCGAAATATTTGAAGTTTATGATAAAAGAGATACGTGCGAAAACAATTCTCAATTACGTCAAACAGCCGGACACTTGGTTTGGGCTGCGTTATAATTTGAACCTCTACCGCGGATGTCAGCACCAATGCATCTATTGCGATTCCAGAAGCGATTGTTATCATATCGAGAATTTTGCTGATATCCTGTTCAAAACAAATGCAATTGAGGTCTTGCAGAATGAGCTTCCCAGGAAACGGAAAAGAGGGACAATCGGTTTCGGCTCCATGAACGATCCATACATGCCGATTGAAAAGGAAAGAGAGCTCACAAGAAAAGCGCTGGAAGTAATTCATAAGAACCATTTCCCTGTTCATATTCTTACGAAAAGCACATTGGTTTTAAGAGATATTGATATACTAAAAAAAATATCAGAGCAATATACAGCAGTGAGTTTTACCATTACTACTTCAGATGATGAACTGTGCAAAAAGCTGGAGCCCGGTGCATCAGTTGCTTCCGAAAGGTTTGCCGCGATGAAGGAGTTGAACGAGAATGGAATTTACACAGGCGTGCTCATGATGCCCATTTTACCTTTTATTGAGGATACAAGGGAAAATGTTGAAGCGATTGTGTCACGAGCATCGGAGAGCGGGGCATCGTATATTCTTCCATGGTTTGGCATGTCTATGCGAAGCGGACAGCGGGAATATTTTTATGCAAAATTGGATGAGCTTTTTCCGGGGCTGAAAGAAAAGTATGAAATCAGATATGGAGAGCAATATCAGTGTGCAGTTCCCCATGCAAAAGAGTTTTATCAATATTTTGATGAACTTTGTAAAAAATACGGTATTACAAAAAAAATGAGAGTGTATGAGGAGCTAGAAGCAGTGCAGGGAGAGTTGTTTTAGAAATATTAATGGCTTGTTTCCCGACTATTTTGCAGACAAATGAGAAAAAGTCATGACTAATTTGCACTCGACTGAAAAAAAGTCATGTTGTGTGATGAATTAAAATTGTAAAAGAATTAGGAATAGTCGGATATGCAAATTCGGATGTTGACTTGCTGGGGTGTCAGTCTTCGCAGATCGCTTCGCTCAAAGCGAAGACTGGTGGAGCTAACGGGGCTCGAACCCGTGACCCTTTGTCTGCCAGACAAATGCTCTCCCAACTGAGCTATAGCCCCACGTGTTGCGTAAAATCTATGTGCGGTTTTTTATGTCAAATTTTGTCTTGCTGGAACTGCTCTTTCAAAATCAGTGACGCTACTTCAGGGATAATTCGTGCAACTTTCTCTGTGCACTGCTCGGAGAAGGTAAAGGTATCTTCAACTTCAATTGCATAAATGATAATTTCTCTCGGAAGATGAACATTGTGCTTTTTCATGAGTTCGAGTGCATCAAACATATTCATATCGTGTGGAGAACTGTGATGAAGCGTAGTTTTGAATTCCTCAATTCCAAGTTTGTAATATGTTCCGGGCTGATTGTTCTTTGTTTTTATAGAATCAATGAGTATCAGTTTATCATATCCGATTATTTCATCGATGACACGAAATCCGGCTGCACTCGCTTCAATAACGTCAATATCAGGAAGTTTTTCTTTGATCTGCCGAGCGATGTGAATGCCTACACCATCATCAGAAAGAATAGTGTTGCCAAGTCCAAGAACGAGGGTTTTCACACTCAGTCTCTGCGGATGGTTTTTACTATCGAATTATCCTTATCGTGAACATTTATAATAAGCGGTGTTGAACCGGGCAAAGAATGGGTCGCACATGCCATACAGGGATCATAGGCACGGAATGCCATTTCCACCATGTTTAGCAAGCCATCATCAACCTTGCCATTCTTAATAAGCGCTTTGGCGGCTTTTGCAATAGATAGGGACATTGCTGCGGAATTGCAAACAGTTGCAACAATCAAGTTCACGGCTTTCACCATGCCCTGTTCGTCAGTTTTATAATGATGTATAAGTGTGCCGCGAGCAGCTTCTACGATGCCGACACCTTCGGTTGGCGTTTCGGTCGGTATATTTCTGATATCGGGAGATGTGATCGTCTTATCTTCAAGCAGTTCAACAATGTGTTCTGCAGCATATAAAGCTTCAATCAGACGTGCCCAGTGGAAAGCCAACGTGTTATGTGCAGGTTTGCCACCAAGGATTTCGTACATGCGCTCGTATTCTTCCTGAGCCAGAGGAGTTGCCATTCCGTCAGAAACGTTTAGACGTGCAAGAGGTGCCACGCGAAATATCCCGCTCTCTTTCCCCTCTTTGAAGCCCTTCCAACCAATGTTCTTGAGGAAGGGGAATTTCATATAACTCCATGGCTCAACGTGTTCGGCGATCTGTTCCAAGTATTCATTGGGACCGAATTTTACGAACTCTTTGCCATCAGGATCGACCACGCGTACCTTGCCGTCATAAAAATTTACTTTGTTATTTTCATCGACCAAGCCCATGTAATAGGTTTTGTGTTTGTAAATATCTCCCACAATGAGGTCAACATAGGCATTGTTGCCAAGCACAATTTTATTGAAAATTTCAATGCTTTCTTTTGCGAAATCCCGAGCTTCGATAGCTATTTTCAGGAATTCCAGCCTTTTTTCTTCAGTTAATCCCTTTGAAACTCCGCCGGGAAGCCCCCCGACCGGATGGATGATCCTTCCTGAAAGGTAGGTGACGATATTTCTTATCTCTCTGCGTGTTTTGATGACACGGGTTCCGATCTCCAGACCAACCTTTGCGATAACGCCGAGAATGTTGCGTTCCTTTTTGGGAGCAGAAGGCGTAACCACAAAATCGGGTCCCCCAAGAAAGAAGAAGTGTAGCATGTGGTCTTCAAAGATGTAGGAATCATACACAAGCTGGCGCAATTTCTTTGCTGTTTCAGTGGGCTGAACATTATACACTGCATCCACAGTTTTTGTAGAAGCCATGTGATGAGCCATAGGGCAAACGCCGCAGATACGGGGTGTGATGCGGGGAAGTTCTTCAACGGGCCGGTCGATACAGAATTGCTCAAAGCCCTTCAGTTCGGGGATTTGCAGATAGGCATTCTCGACGTTGCCGTCATCATTTAAAAATATTTCTATTTTACCATGCCCTTCCAGTCTGGTAATAGGATCTATAGTAACTTTTGTACCCATGATAGATTATTTCTCCTCTTTTGAATCGGTCATAATTTTTCTGCGAAAATAGGATTTCGCAAGAGAGAATCGGTAGAATGTGCCGGCAGGATCGACTATCTGATCAAGGAGTTTCTGAACATCAGCTTCACTCATGTCCTCCTCGTCTTCGAGTCCGACTACTGAAGCCAGCGCTGCGACCATTTTTGCGCCGACATCATGCACCTCTGAAGGAGGTCCGTAACAGCCCCGGCACGGCATGTTAGCTGCAATACAGCGACCGTCATTCTCGCCGTTACAACCCGAGCGTGTGACAGGTCCCATACAGATGATGCCTTGTGCAAGAAAGCATTTTTCAGGATCGACTTCTACCAATGAGACACGATTTATTTTATTCAGAGATAATTTTTCGGGTTTTGAATCATTTCTTGAGCATACTTCGCAAAGCGCCTTGTTGGGTGCAAGCACTGTTCCTTTTGGTGGAAGATCTCCGGACAAAATAGTGGTAATAGCCTGCATAGTGAGGTAGGGAGCCGGAGAACAGCCGGGGAGATAGTAGTCCACATCAATGACCTGATCGGTTGTTTTGACAGTATTATAGAATCTGGGAAGATACAGTTCACCTTCCGGAACTTCCGAAACCTCTTGAGGGACAACGCCGTCGGGATTATCAACAGAAGGACATTTGCCGCCATAGGAAGACGCAAAGATCGATTCTCTGTCCCAGAAATTTGCCAGCCCGGGAATACCGCCAAGCTGTGAACATGCACCAAAAGATACGATGAGCTGCGACTTTTTACGAAGAAGTTTTGACATTTCTTCCTGTTCGCTGGTTCTGATCGCTCCATTGATGAAGCACACTGTGATCTCATTATCCTGCATATTTTTCACATCTTCAGTTTTGAAATCCATGGCACATGGCCAGAATACTATATCGACGAGATCTGCTACTTTCAGTATATCTTCATGCAGATCAATGATCGCTTCTTCACATCCACCACAGGATGCGCACCAATAAAAGGCAATTTTCGGCTTTGCCATTAAACCTCCAGAATTTGAAACCACGAATTAACACGGATTAACACTAATTAAAAAATTATTTATTTGAATTCTAAGCTTTGAGAATGAAAATAGAGAATCATTGCTATGTGTAATTCTGAAGCTTTCAAAAAAATTGATCGCTTGTGCTTTATAAACAAGTTCAGTATCATCTTTTCTAGTGTTCATTCGAGTTAATCAGTGGTTCCATTATAAAATTATTCTTTGGTATTCTAAACTTCGTGAATGAAAATTAAATAGTATTGCGAGATTCTTTCGAGTTGCTTTGAGATAATTCAGAGCTTGGGCTTCATGAACACCAGTCAGTTTTTCAACTGTCTTTAATTCTAAAACAACCTTATCTTCAACAAGAATATCTGCAAAATAACTGCCTACTATTTCATTCTCAAACATAACATTTATAGGTTTTTGCTGTTCTGCTTCTATTCCTTGTTTTCGAAATAGAACCATCATAGCATTTTCATACACTTTTTCTAAAAACCCAGATCCAAACTCTTTATGAACACTTATAGCAATACCAATAATTTTATACGACAACTCTTTGTATAAAAGTTTCGTTTTAAATTCTTCGTGTTCATTCGAGTTAATCCATGGTTTCATTGTGTTTTCTTTTATCTTAATGTTCCTTGATATTCAGTCGTATATTGACGTTTTTTTATCGCTTCTGGTGTGTAATCAGGAAGAACCATTGGTGAAATGTGTGTTCTTGCTATACCGATCTTTTCAACTTCTTTGTCATATTCAGTGATATGAGAGAGGGTTAGTGTGCCGGTTTTTGCTTTCTTCGCATACTGTGCAGCATAGATGCCAGCACGGCGTCCGAATACAATAAGATCGAGCTGGGAATTTCCCATTAAACGATTGCGGCCATGAACACCACCCGAAGCTTCTCCTGCTACGAACAGACCGTTCACTTTGGTTTCGCAATGATCATTTATTTCAATTCCGCCATTTTGATAATGAAGAGTCGGATACACAAGGATTGGATCCTGTGTGATGTCAACGTCAAAACGTTCAAACTGACGAAGCATAGCCGGCAGATTTTTCTTAATTGTGCCGGGTCCGCTCAATTTTTCAATTAATGGGGAGTCAAGCCAGATACCGACCTGTCCGCCGGATGTATCGATACCCATACCACGTTCTGTACATTCGCGGATGAAAGCGGATGCTTCAATATCACGGGGTTCAAGAGGATGAACAAACAAATCACCATTTTTATTCACGGGTTGCGCACCAAGTCCACGAAGCTTTTCAGTGCAGAGAAATCCAAGAATTTGTGGAGGATACACAGCACCGGTCGGGTGGTATTGCACAGAATCCATATATAGAAGATTTGCTCCAGCACGATAAGCGATCACAAGTCCATCTGCGGTCGCTCCATAGTGATTGGTGGTCTCGTATTTCATTATATGAAGGCGTCCGAAACCACCTGTTGCAATAATGGTTGCTTTTGCTTTTACTGTGAAATAGTTTTTATTTTCAAGATGGTAAAGCACTGCGCCTGCGACATTTCCTTTATCGTCTTTGATAAGTTCCACTACAGGTTGATGCTCGAGTATCTTTATCTTGTCAGGGCGGTTCAGCACTTCGTCACGAATGGTTCGGCAGATCGCTGCACCTGTGTAGTCACGGGCGGAATGCATACGTGGACGGCAGGTACCGCCACCCGGTTTTGTGAGCATTGTATTGTCTTCATTCCTGTCGAACATGACCCCAAGATTCTGAAGCCAGTGTATAGCATCCGGTGCTTCCGAGACCAGTGCTTTGACCAGATCCGGCTTATTATCAAAGTGCCCGCCACCGATCACATCGAGATAATGAAGCATGGGATTATCATCGGGACGAACCGCTGCCTGAATTCCGCCTTGAGCCATCATCGAGTTGGAATCTCCAATTCTCAGTTTTGTGACAAGAAGGACATCAGCTCCGTTTTCTGCTGCAAGAAGCGATGCAGAGAATCCCGCAGAACCGGCTCCAATGACAAGTACGTCAGTTTCATAGTCCGGGTGTTTCAGATCGAAATAATCCGGCTTGATCCTTGAGTATGCTTCGAGCTGATCAACAACCTCGGTTGTGATGTTGACGCCCTTATTCGGCCCGATACGCACTTTCTTACGGGCATCTTTTTTATAGTCAGGATGGAAATTATCAAGTACTTCCTGCCGTTCTTCCTCGGACATCATCGGGAAGATCGATTTGCCTGAACGTGCGAGCTTCAATCGCTCGGGTCGTGTTTTTTCGACTTTTCTGATCGATTTGCGCATATATTCTGGATACATATCTATTCTCCTAAACTTTTTAAAATTTATACTGTTTTGATATCGCGATCATAGTATTGCTTTTTTATAGTTTCTGTATCTGATTTTGTAAGTTTTTGAAGCTCCTCTTCATATAGACCCTCTGCGATCTCTTTGACTCGAGCTTCAAGGTCCGGGCTATTTGGAAGAAGATACTTCCCTGTGAGACGGCGTGCAAGAATAGCAGCATTGTACTGCACGATCTCTGCGGGGCAACGCAGTGCGCACAATCCGCAACGGATACAGTCAAAAGAAAGGTCAGCCGCTTTTGCGATATCACCGCGAATAAGTGCTTGCACATAGTCCATCACTTCAATATCTTGAGGGCAGATCTTTGTACAGGTATTGCATCCCACGCATCTGAACAGGATTGGATAAAGGGTTTTGAAAGCTTCGATATCAGGATTGATTTTATTGATATCGTATATTGGTTTTTCCGCAGGAACAAAGGGTATCTGTGCGATGTTCATGCCGTCTGTTACAACAGTCTGGCATGCGAGACCCGGCTGCAATTTATAGTCACCCTTTTCTCTGTACAGGGTTGCGCAGGCACCGCAGAAACCTTCTCGGCAGCCGACACCGACAGTAAGCTGGAATCCTGCATACTCCAATGCACTGATTATGGTTGATCCTTCGGGCACATCAAAACCTTCCCCTAAAATATATACTTTCACCATGGGAACGTTCTTAGGCATTATGATTCCTCCTAATATTATTAAAATTTAATGAAAACGGGAACTTTTCACTTTTCATTTTGCATTCATTCACAGTTAATTTTTGGAATAGGACCCAATTTTTTGATCTGGTCTGTAAATTCTACCATAGTATTGGCGAATTTTTTTCCTTCGCTTGCTGAGATCCATTCAAGGCGAAGACGATTGGTATTCAGACCTAGTTGTTTCAATACTTTTTTGAGTAAAATTATTCTTCTTTTTGTTTTATAATTTCCGCTTTGATAATGACAGTCACCAGGATGACATCCGCCTATGAACACACCGTCACATCCTTTGCTGAAGGCAAGAAGTATATGCTGCGGATCCACCCGTGATGAGCATAATGTTTTTATGACCACACCGTTTGGCGGATATTTCATTCGTGATGTGCCGGCAAGGTCTGCGCCGGAATACGTACACCATTTACATAAGAAACAGACAATCTTTGGTTCAAAATCTTTCATGCGATTTCCTACCCCACATGTATATTGAGCGAGCTTATTTACCGCTCGCAATTATCTTGATCATATTATCGATCTGGTCGTCTGTAAGGTTTTTCTGCTGTGCAGCGCCGGATGGACATGCACTGATACATGCGCCACAACCCTCACAGAGTATTTCATTAACTTCTACCACTTTGGAAACTTCATTTAGTTCACGAGCGCCGTAGGGACAGGTTCCCACACAGATCGCACAGCCCGAACACAGGTCTTCATCCACAGAAGCTATAATTGGTGAGTGATAGATCTTGTCGCTGGAAAGCAGAATAAGAGCTTTGGCGGCAGATCCTGATGCCTGGGATACAGAGTCAGGAATGTCACGAGGTCCCTGTGAAGTTCCGGCAAGATAAAATCCGGCTTGCAGACTTTCTACAGGACGCAATTTCGGATGAGCTTCAGAAAGAAATCCCTTGTCATCTGTGTTGATCTTCAATGTTTTCACAAGATCATGAGATCCTTCACTCGGTACGATTCCCATTGCAAGCACAACAAGATCTGCTTTTATTTCAATCTTTTTTCCGATGAGCGTATCCATACCCATGACGATCATCTTGTCACCTTCTTTATATATCTTAGCTACTTTACCGCGTATATATAAGATACCTTCTTCGGACACTGCCTGCTGGACAAATTCCTCGTAAAGTTTACCTCCTGCTCGAATATCAATATAAAAGATATATGGCTGTCCGTTGTGGACCTTGTGTTTATAAAGCTTGGCATGTTTGAGCGTGTACATACAGCATATCTTCGAACAATAGGAGAGATGATGTTCAGGATCACGCGAGCCGGAGCATTGAACGAAGACGATCTCTTTGGGAACCTTGCCGTCAGAGGGTCGATATATTTCACCACCTGTAGGACCGGTCGCAGAAAGGATTCGCTCGAACTGCAAACTCGTGATCACATCGGGATATTTTCCATATCCGTATTCGGGAATATTTTCAACAGGATAAAGGTCAAAACCAGTTGCCACGATGACTGCACCGACTTTTTCTTCAATGATCGTTTCTTTTGCATCATAATTTATTGCTTCGGCAATACATTTTTCACGGCATTTTCCGCATGCAATAGGTTCGAGACCAAGGCAATTTTCCACATCGAGGGTATAGGTTGCAGGAATTGCCTGAGGGAAGGGAATATAGATCGCTTTTCGCCATTCGAGCCCTTCCTCCTGTTCGCTTGGAACGAGTACTGGACATACTTCTGTGCAGTCGTCGCAGAGATTGCATTTAGCAGGATCAACATACAGAGCTTCTTGCTTGATCTTTACATTGAAATTTCCAACATATCCATCGATACTTTCTACTTTGCTATTCACATAGAGTTTGATATTTTTATGTTTACTGAGAGCAACCATTTTCGGTGTGAGAATACACTGTGAGCAGTCAAGTGTCGGAAAGGTTTCAGAAAGCTGGATCATATGCCCACCAATTGAGGGCTTTTTTTCAACCATAATAACTTGGAAGCCTGCATCTGCGATATCGAGGGCTGCCTGAATGCCTGCAATGCCGCCACCTATAACAAGGGCTTTCTTTGTGACCGGTGCAGAAACCGGGTATAGAGATTCATTCAGCTTAAGTTTTTCAATAGCTGTTTTGATAATAAGTTTCGCCTTATGTGTTGCTTGTTCGATATCTGTATGAACCCAGCTGCACTGCTCGCGGATATTTGCGATTTCCATTTGATATTCATTAAGGCCGGATTCCTTTAGCACAGTTTGGAATGTCGATTCATGCAAAGTGGGAGAACAGGCAGCAACGACAACACCATCCAATTTTCTTTCATGAATTGCATCTTTTATATGATTCTGCCCGGGATCGGAGCACATGAACATATAGTTTTCTATATAGGCAACACCCGGATAGTCTGCCAGTTCTTCAGTGAGCCGGTCGACATCAACTGTATCTTTTATGTTTATTCCGCAATGGCAGATAAAAACGCCGATTTTTTTCATTATAATCCTCTATATTACATCATTTTAATAGGGGTTTGGGGTTGATATAATGTAGTCTTTTTCGTGAGATTGAGATATCTTGATTACAAGTAGTCTGGAATTCGTGTAAGCATTCAAGGCTGTAAGAGTGTGCCGTTTCTTCATTAAGAGCCATAATCACATTTTTCAATAATCTCATATTTATTTTTTGTTCAGCGATTTCCAATTAGTAGAATCAGCCGGACCCGTCATTTTGAGATATTCAACAAAGCTATCAATATAGGAAGCGAATCCCTTTCCTTGTCTGCCGGCATACCATTCTAATCGTATTCTATTGGGATCCAATCCGGAATTCTTTACTTTACTCTTTATAATATCTATTCTCTCTTTTGCTTTAAGACTTGCCCCGGGATAAGGAGATTCTCCGGGATGACTGCCGCTGATCAGCACCCCGTCAGCTCCATGCTTAAGGGCGTACAGGATATGATTTTCATTAAGCATTGATATTGAAAGTACTTTGATTACGAATGCATTGGGTCTGTATTCCATTCTTCCGGTTCCTGCAAGATCCGCTGCCTGATAAGGACCAATCTCACTTAAGAAGCAGATAATTTTCGGTTCAAATGTTTCAGTCTTTTTATCTTTAGTCAGTATTGCATTAATCATGTTGTAGATTTGCAGATCAGAGAGATTCTTTTGCTCAATTGCACCATAAGGACATTCGGGAATGCAGTAGGCACATCCTTTACATTTCATTTCGTCGACGACAGCGATGTTTTGGATTTTATCAATTGTGATCGCATCAAAAATGCATTCCTCTGCACACTTCCCGTATCCGTCGCATTTCTCGGCATCAACTTGTACAATAATTGGTGATTTTTCTACACTGTCATGCGCTAAAAGAGAGAGAGCTTTTGAAGCGGCTCCTGAAGCCTGGGCAACGGTTTCGGGGATATCTTTCGGTCCCAGACATGTTCCTGCGAGGAAAAATCCGGAATTTACCGATTCTACAGGTCTTAATTTTGGATGTGCTTCCGAGAGAAAGCCCGAAGTTCCTACAGAAATATTAAATTTTCGCGCTAATTCTGCAGTTCCAAAACTTGGAACTAATCCTAAAGCAAGAACAACCATATCGACTTTTGCATCTATTTTTTTGCCGGAGAGAGTGTCAAAGGCGATGATTTCCATCTTATTATTTTTTTTATAAATTCTGGAAACTTTACCGCGTATATAAATCAATCTTTGATCAGATTGTGCTTTTTGAAGGAACTCTTCATAGTCTTTTCCCGCAGCTCTGGTATCTATATAATAAATATATGCCTGACCATCAGGAACTTTTGTCTTAAACATTTTTGCCTGCTTAGCAGTATACATACAGCATATCTTCGAGCAATGTGAAAGGTGTCTTTCAGGATCACGTGAGCCCGCACATTGAATAAAGGCAATTTCCTTAACTGGTTTCCCATCCGAAGGACGCATCATCTTACCACCCGAAGGACCAACTGCAAAAATGAGTCTTTCAAATTGAAGTCCACTTACAACATCAGGATATTTTCCGTATCCATATTCGCCAATGTTTTCCATAGGATATTGATCATATCCTGTTGCAACTATGACTGCTCCGACATTTTTTTCAATGATTTCATCTCTCAAGTCATAATTAATTGCATTTTCCTTACATGCCTCTTTGCATTTTCCACAAGCTATAGGATCTAATCCAAGACAGTTATCGATATCGAGCGTATAAGTGTAGGGTATTACCTGAGGAAAGGACATATAAACTGCTTTTCGGTATGAAAGTCCTTCTTCATATTCGTCCGGCACAAGTACAGGGCATGTATCTACACAATCTCCGCATCCGGTACAGATGTCGGGATTAATATATTGTGCTTTTCTCTTAATCTTTATTTTGAAATTGCCGACTGCACCTTCGATTGATTCTACTTCGCTGTTCACAAAAAGTTCTATATTTTCATCTTGATCAACCTGCACCATTTTGGGGGTGAGAATACATTGTGAGCAATCAAGTGTTGGGAAAGTTACTGAAAGTTGGATCATATGACCACCGATATAGGGTCTTTTCTCAACAAGGAAGACTTTATGTCCAGCTTCAGCAATATCAAGGGCAGCTTGAATCCCGGCAATCCCAGCACCAATTACTAATACATTTTTATTCGTATGCATTGATACAGGATATAGCGACTCATTCATCTTAAGCTTTTCGATCATTGATTTTATAATAAGAATTGCTTTTTGAGTGCCTTTCTTTTTATCGGAATGAACCCAGCTGCATTGTTCTCTTATATTAGCAATTTCGCATTGGTATGGATTTAGTCCGGCTGATGCTGCTGCTTTTCTAAATGTTCCTTCGTGCATTGTGGGAGAGCAGCTTGCTACAATTATGCTATCCAAATTTTTTTCTTGTATGGCACTTCTTATCATTTTTTGGCCTGGGTCAGAGCACATAAAAGTATAATCAACACTATGGGCAACTCCGTCATATTTAGCAATTTCTTTGGCAACACTCTCCACATCGACTGTACCAGCAATATTATCTCCGCAATGACAAGTAAAGACTCCAA
>ASNI01000066.1 GCA_000404785.1 Cloacimonetes bacterium SCGC AAA252-N17 | reverse complement strand
GCATTAACCGTTTCAACGGTTTCTCGATTTCTTAAATTGAACTTTTTAGAGTGGACTCATCTATAAATAAGAATATGATCTCAGCATCAAGATTTAGAACATGGTTTTGTGCGACATTAATTGCTAATATTGGTGATCCATTTTCACCGTTCAAATACTCTCCAGGTCCAGAAAAACCATCTACAAATAAAATTCTATCACTCCTGTTAGAAATTATTGGAAACCAAGCTTTTAGATATGTTTCAAGGATTTTATGCTTAGCTTTTGTGTGGGGCTCGATCTCCCATAAAATATCTTTTTTTTCCATAACCCTTTTCCTCACTATAATTATTTTGCGATTAATCTGTTGATATTATTTTTCAATTTAACTTCAGTAAAATCTCCTAATAATTTAATTAATTTTTTAAGTTCTACTTTCGCAGGTTCTTCTAGGTCATTATTTTTAGAATCAGCTCCAATACTTATATAGTCTGGCAAAATATTTTTAAGCATAGAAGTTAAAACATCAAGATCAAATTTAATAACAGGTTCTATGCTAACCATAAATTTATATTTATCCTTAACTTCTGATTTTAAAACACTCATCCAATAAGCCCTTTCTTCAGGTGATGGTGCTTTTGACAAATTTTTTGGAAATCTATTACTTTCAATTGTCGTTCCCAAAATAGTCTTGTCTGGTAACAGATTAATAAAATCAAACAATCTCTGGGGATTTTTTGTTTGAAATAAGTAAGTGTTATTATAATTTTTACAATAACCTAAAATAATTTCAATTAATGTACTCGGTACATCTTTTGCAAATAAATCAGTCATTGAGCAAACAAAAATTTCGTTGCCATAACCGAGGGAATTAAACTCTTTCTTCCACAATCGAATTTCTCCCGAATATTTCCTGGCGCAGTTTTTTGATCTCTTTTTCCAACTATTTCTATAACAATAACTGCAATTATGGAAACAATCTCCGGCTAGGGGATTCCATGTATCCTTATCTGGATACATATTTCCGTTTGATTTAGTAACCATAATTTTCTCTTCAATAAATATTCGTTAAAATAACGTCAATATTAAAGAACAAGTGTTTATTTCTTTGCACGCAATCCCATCTTGACTTCTGCCAGATCTGACTTTACTTTCTTGATTTTGTTTTCCAGCTTTTTTCGTTCTTGTATTCGTTCCTCCAACTCTTTTACTTTATCAGAATCCTCTTTCCCAATATACTTAAATATGACTTTATTCCCCTCGCGATATGCCAGATAAACATAAGAGCTATTACCTCTCTTTTTACGAGAGAGTGAACCATTTGGAAAACCAGATAGTTCTTTCTTATAGTTATGAAGTAATTTCTTTAACCGCTTTTGTTCATCTTTAAGAATGTCTTGTCCAATACTCATTATTTAATACCTTGCCTAACATTTGTTTCAATTTAGCTATTTGTTAGGCATGCATGTCAAGTATAATTTGCCTAACAGTTTCTTTATTATAGACATTTGTTAGGCAACAGAGTTATCTTTATGCTCAATGTAGGGCTCTATATGCACCACAACATCGAGCACGTCAGGTCCTTTATTGATTATCTCATCCCGTACTTTTTCAGAGATACTATGCCCTTCCGAAACAGAAATATTTCCATCAACAAGCACATGCATATCGACAAATAAACCCCGCCCCACATTGCGTGTTCGAATGGCATGGGCGTCCTTAACTCCATCTACCTGCATTGCAAGTGAGCGTATCTGCTCTTTTTCTTTTACAGAAGCTCCGGAATCGGATAATTTCTTGAGCGCGGGAAAAAATATATCCCATGATACTTTGAGTATGATCAATGAAACGATGATCGCCCCGATGTGATCAACAAACGCCCATTGTGGTTTGATAACAGAAATTCCGACTGCAAGCAGTACAGGAATAGAACTCAGTGCATCAGAGCGGTGGTGCCAGGCATTTGCAATGAGTGCAGAAGATTTCACTTTCCTGCCGACCTTTACAGTCCAATGATACAATAACTCCTTCACAATTATGGAAACCAGCGCGCCAATTATTGCAATCCACTTAGGTGTCTCAATACAGTGATCTTTCAATGTTTCAATTGCATTGTATCCTATTCCGACCGCAACTGCTGCAAGTCCGAGCCCTATAAACCCGGTGATAATTGTCTCGATCCGCCAGTGTCCATAAGGATGGTCTTTATCCGGCGGTGCCGACCAGTATTTCACTCCCACAAGCACAGCAATATCGGTGACCATATCGGAAATACTATGAACTGCATCAGCCACAACCGCCTGGCTATGCCCGAGAATACCCACAATGAACTTTATCGCTGCAAGGATAAAATTCACAAAAAGTCCAACCCACGTGACTTTCTTTATATCGTGGCTATCTGCTTCAAGATCACAATTTTTCAGGGAATGTTCCATAAGGACATCTGTTGTTCTTTATTAAATTAAGGCAAGAATTTCATCTACAACTCTTTGGCTATTTTCCTCGCTGCCTATATTCAGCTATTGTGTTTGAAGAATTTTCTCCAGTTCTTTTGGAGTGAATACCCTGCCGGTCGATTTCAAGGCTCCGTTTATGACAAGAGCAGGTGTCATCATGACTTCGTACTTCATAATATCATTAATATTAGTAACTTTCTCAACCAGTGCATCGCTGTTGAGATTCTCAAGCGCAATTCGCACATTCTTCTGATAAAAAATCAATAATTGAACTTTTGGGATTTCTTGATATAAATCAGACGAAAATACAAAACCACGAGAAAATAAAATAATAACAAAGAATACTTTTTTTATTTTAACCTATCAATACAGAACCGATCAAAATAATTCCTAATGCCAAAAAGATGATTGCCATTAAAATCTTCATTAAACCCAACCTATTTTGAACCCATTTTGCTAGAGCTTGAGAAGACATTCCCCAAAAAATGAGGATGAATACTACAACCAAAGGTAATATGAAAAGTAAGTTGTAAATAACTAAATAGAAATATGCCAAATTACGATATTGCATTAAATGACTCATATAAACCAGGGTTGGTAGATAAACCTGTCCGGTACAAAATAATTCCTGTAAAGAAACAATGAAGCCAATAAAGAACGCAGCTAAAATATATTGATGAACTTTACTTTTTTCACGAATCTCTTGATGGATTTTCTGTTTTATCTTTTTTGGAAGTTGTAAAACCATATCAGAAGTTCGTCCTTTTTTAAAAAGATAATAATCATATAAACAATAAAAAGCAAAAATTAAAACAACCATTCCTGTAACAACAAAAATTACTTTTATAATTATAGAGAAGAATTTTAATTGTTGAATTACTTCCAGAATATTCAGTCCAAAAATTCCGATAAGAAAATAGGTGATAAAAATAGCTAATGTATATGAACCTCCTATCAGTAAAACATCTTTCCCTCTCCTACCTAATAAAGTCAGATATGAAACGAGGAAAATGATTGTTGCGAAGGCGCAGGGATTTATTCCATCTATCAGTCCGGCAAAAATAATCGTGATAACCCCAAATGATTTGAATCTGTCTTTAATAGATTTATCCGACTTGTCTATCAAAGGTTTAGCTTTTTCCCAGGGAGGAATTTTCAAACTCGAAATATCTGAATAAATTATTTCCTCAATATTTTTCAGTCTTGCTTTTTTTTCCAGTAAGTATTTGTCTCCTAAAAAAACCATTGGTGTAACAAGATGTTTCTTTTCGGGAATGTGATAGATTTTACTCAAGGCTTCATTTAATTTCATTCCTTCTTGCGTTGCAATATCATACTCCCGAATAACGGTTTGCGGATATTTTTTTTGTAATTGTTTGAGATCATAATAGGTTCGATCACAATGTTGACATCCTATTTTAGAAAAATAAGCGATATAAATGGGAGGTTCCTTGATTTGAGTCTCGTTTTTATCTTTTTCTTCTACCTGCTTATTTTCTTCAATCGATTTAATTTTTTCAATAACGGGTTCAAAATTTTTCTTCTTGCCTTGTTCGTTTTTTTTCTCTTTTTTAATGCTTTGAACTTTCTCTATCTCATTTTCTGAAACTATATTTTCTTTTTGAGTTTCTTTTGGGATTTCATTTTTACTTATCACTTCATCATCTTTTACTTTTAATTCAGGAAAATCACAACCGGTTTGAGCATATTCTTCAATTATGTTTTCTAATTCAGTATTTGCTTCGACTCCACCAACGACTTTATCACCGATAAATATTTCAGGAACATTTTTAGATTCTCCATATTGATCTTCCAGATCCATTAGAAGTTTAAAATTCTCATCATCATTCATTTCAAATAACTTATACTCTAAAAAGTATTTTTCTTCTAAATCCGGTAAGATAAATTCCAGAAATTCGTGGCAGTCTTCACAATCTTCTGAATAAAAAATATAGAATTTGACTATTGGGATTTCTTCAGAATTAAGTTTGAAAAAAGAGAATAATAAAAGTATGAAAATAGAAATTAATAAAAATATTGATTTGTTCATAGTTCCTTTTTTATAACATTAGCAATTTTTTCAATGTCCTGTTGTTTACAGACAAAGTTATCTTCTTTAGTAATTCCCATTTCAGTCAAAATATACTGTTTATAATCAGGAATTTCTAATCTTTCAAATGTTTTCCTAACGCAGCTAACCGGGCAGCCATTCATTATAATATTCTCTTTTGCAGATCTTGCTGAAAGGATGAAACCTTGCAAATCTGCGCCCAGAGCTGCGGTGCAGGTCATTTCCCCTGCTTTTTGTTCTGTCAGATATTTGGCAATTTCATTAGAAAGTTGGCCAACATTGGATCCACCTGCGCAGGCATATATCAAAACAGGGGCATCTCCAAAACTACATTTCGCAGTCATTTTTTCATCCTGATTATATTTTCAATTAACTTTTTGATCGCATCTGGTGATAACACTTTCCCCACCGATTTAACTTCTTCATCTATGACCAGAGCAGGTGTTATCATAACCTCGTACTTCATGATATCATTGATATCAGTTACTTTTTCAATTTCTGCATCACTATTGAGATTTGTAAGCGCAATTCGCATATTTTTTTCAAGCTGTCTGCATTTCGGGCAACCTGCCCCTAAAATCTTAATGTTCATTCTTGTTCCTTTCATGGATATAACAACAATCTATTTTCCTTTTTGATTTTATCAAGAGAATTATTGAATTTCCCAATTTCAGAATTTGCGCCATCTATTATATTGTAGTGATCAAAAGATAAATACCGCCAAGTATAACTAAAACTCCACACACTTTTTTTACAATAATTGCTCCTTTTGTTCTTTCATTCCAATGAAGATATTTCTGGACTACTTGTGTGAAAGTACCGGCTAGAACGATTATAATGCAATGTCCGAGCGCATATGCAAAGATCAGGGACGCACCGTAGATGACATTTGTGGACGACACATTGAATACGACTCCAAGCATCGGTGCCATATAAGCAAAAGTGCATGGTCCGAGTGCAATCCCAAACAATAATCCGATAACAAAAGCTGCAAAGGGACCTTTCTTTTTGAATTTCGGTTGATGAGCATTACCAACAAACGGAAGCGGAATAAGTTCAAGCAGATGCAATCCAATAACAAAGAAAATAATTGCAATAATATAATTCCCGATGTTTCCAATATCCCCCAGCATCCTGCCCATAAGACCTGTGATCAGTCCTATTATACCAATAGTAATGAGGATTCCAACTGAAAAGAGCAATGAAATGAGGAATGCGCGTTTTGTCGATATGCGCCCCTGCTCATCGATGAAACCAATAATGAGCGGAATACTAGTGAGGTGACACGGACTGAGCAATATGCTCAAGATGCCCCACAAAAACGAAGCAGTCAAAGCAAGGAAAGTAGAAGTATATAACGCATTACTCAACCAAGTAAAAATGCTTTCGATCATGATCAATTACCTATTAACCGAACACCTTGTTCGTGAAACACTTTCAGCAGCTCTTCTTTAGGATAAAATCCTTCATGGCGGAAGTATTCATTCCCTTCGCTATCAAGAAAAACCTGTGTAGGAATTACTCGGATCTTGTATTTCTGTGCATAAGCATAGCCGTCCTTAGTTCTCACGTCATGAAATACAACCATTACCTGCGAAGGATATTCACTCTTAATCACCTCCATGATCGGCTGCATCATATCGCAAGGCACACAACCCTTAGAACCGAGTTCAACAAAAGTGACTTTAAGATTTTCTTCTTCGGACAAGGTATCGATTTCAGGTTCCGGTTCCGGTGCCGGTTCTTCCTTTTTTTCTGGCGGAGTAGTGATCTGATCTTCATCTAAGTTCTTTTCTTTTTTAATCTGGTCATTTGTTTGTTTCGGATCAGCCTTTGAATATTTTGAATCAGATTCACCTTGAGTGCAACTCAAAAGTATGAATATCATACACACAAATAAGCTTAACATAATTTTATGTGACATTTTTTCTCCTATAAAAATAAATAATTCCCGTACAAATATCCCGCACCCGCTGAATAAACTACAATTAAGAAGATGTAAGTCATCGCTCTCTTGAATCCGAGCAATTTATTGAGCACAATAATATTCGGCAAGCTGAGGGAATATCCTGCAAGGAAGAGTGCTAGGGCAGGTCCTTTGCCCATACCAAGTGACATCAGTGACTGAATGATCGGCACTTCGGTAAGTGTTGCAAAATACATGAAGGCGCCAAATATCGACGCAAAGAATGTTGAGGTGAACTTGTTTCCGCCAACCAATGAATAGACCAGCTTTTCGGGCAGTGCCTTCGACACAATTCCAGCTATAAAAATCCCAACAAACAGGAATGGTAGTATCTTTTTCGTGAAAGACCAGGTTTCATCGACCCAAGTGATTCGATACTCTTTTTCAATTTTAAAAAACACGATATACAAAATGATAATAACATACAAAACCAAAAGAGCTGCTTTCAAAATGCCATTGATCGCTAATCCGCCTGTGATGAGAAATGCAAGCTGCATAAGGAATAAGATCACGATTGGTGCAGTTGAAATACTACTTTTTTCGGATGAAATTGAAAATCCGCTTTGAGCTGAATCACAATTATTTTTGAACATCGCTCCCATAATCAGCCCGATGAGAATTGCGCCGAAAATTGCAAAGAAAAGACGCACGAGTGACATTTCCCAGCCAAGAACTGCACCGGTAAGAAAGATCGCCGCAACATTGATCGCTGGTCCTGCATATAGAAATGCTGTTGCAGGTCCTATGCCTGCTCCGCGTTTCCAGATACCAGCAAAAAGTGGGAGTATAGTGCAAGAACAGACTGCCAGAATCCCGCCTGAAATTGATGCAATTGGATAAGAAATCCACTTCTTTGTTTTTGGTCCGAGTAGCTTGAGAACTGCATCTTTCTTCACAAATACCGTGATCGCTCCAGCAATGAAAAATGACGGAACAATGCACAAAAGCACGTGATCACGTGCATATTCGTGGAGCAAGGTAAATCCGTTTATAAGGGCTCCGGCTACAGCTTGCTTATTAAAGGGAAGAAAATACAGGACGAGAAACGCAGCAATCAGCCAGAAGAAATTTTTCCACTCTTTGTTCATTAATTCCTCTATTCTGCTGGACGGATACAACATTGCTGCTGCTTGATCTTATCTTTTATCACTGCGGTCACACAACTGAAAAATTCTGTCACACAGGGCACCTGAACTCCAAAGATCGATTCCAATCCATCCTTATGAGACGACACGATTCCCGCTACCTTGAGCACGCTGATGTGCTTGGAAAGGGTAGATTTATCGACATCAAAATACTCCATTAATTCTGAAAAAGATTTGTTTCCATCTTTCAATACTTCGATGACCATAAGGCGAACGGGATGCGCCATCGCCTTAATGACCTCGCTTCGAATCTCTGCTTCTTTATAGGTTATCATAGCACCTTCTTTCTTTGTTGGCTAATTTGCCAATAAGTAAAATGGCTTGTCAACTATTTTATGTAAGATGCTCAAATAATATCTTAATACCGATTAGGATCAATACAATTCCTCCAAAAACGTGTGCTCTTTCTCCCCATTTTGCTCCCAGTGATTTGCCCATCATAACTCCGCAGAACGAAAGAGCAAATGTCACCACACCGATCAAAAGTGCTGGTAAAAAGATCCGTGTGTCCAGCAATGAAAAACTTAATCCCACAGCAAGTGCGTCGATGCTGGTGGCAATGGCGAGCCCAAACAATACGAACAGATTTGTTGGGCGTATGAGTTTTTTTTCCTGGTGTGAACAAAACGCTTCATAGATCATGCGGCAGCCGATGATAATAAGTAGTCCAAAAGCGATCCAATGATCAAATTTCTCAATATATTCACGGAAAAGGTTGCCGCCAAACCAGCCGATAACGGGCATCAATGCCTGAAATCCACCAAAGAAAAGTGCGATGATACAGCTCCAGAAAAGATATGATCTCTTGAGGGAAAATCCGCTCGCAAGGGATACTGCAAAGGCATCCATCGCAAGACCGACCGCAACTAATAAAATTTGAAATAATGACATAAGATATACTCTTTCTGAAATGCAATGTTTGAAAAACCATCAGCTTATTGTCCAAGAAAAATTATTGACTTATCATCATGCACCCGCAGAAACATACACATGGATATAAAAAAACTTGAAGTACGATTAAAAGAGATTCCCGGCGGGAAAGTACTCGATGTCGCAACAGGATCGGGGCAATTTATACAACTTCTGATGGAAGCCCTTAATGATTATCATGACTTTGTGGGCATTGACGTTCATGAAAAAGCTCTCGAATATGCACAGAAACAGTTTGAAGGCAAGCCTGTCCATTTCCAAAAAATGGATGCAGAAAATCTTTCTTTTAAAGATAACACCTTTGATACAGTCGGCATTCAATATTCGCTTCATCACATGAAGGAACTGGATAAGGTGCTTTCGGAAATGTTCCGTGTTCTGAAACCGGGAGGTCACTTTCTCATTGGTGAAATGTATGGTGGCGGAGATCAAACCGAAGCGCAGCACTCACATATTAAAATACACCACCTTGCTGCCGACCTCAATACGGCAAAGGGAGATTTCCACGACCACACCTGCACGAGAGATGCAATACGCAAAATCGTGGAGAAACTTTCTTTCTCAAAGCTCGAAGAATTTGACCTGACCTATCCCGTCGCAGATCCGAAAAATCCGGAATTCATTACGAAAATGAAAACGAGTATAATCAAAGCACTCGATCGTTATAAAGAAATTCCTGAATTTGAAAACTATACAGGGAAGGTTGATGAACTTATCGATTGGATAGAAACACACGGTTATGCGCCGGCGAGTTCGTTGTTTTTTATAGGGGAAAAATAAATATTGAATAAGGAATTTTAAAGAGAAATTATATCGGAGTGGATTTTTTCTCTGGTTCATTAAGAAATTTATTAAATTCACTTTCCGATTCAGTAATACTTCCAATTTTGAGATTTAAAGTTTTAGCAACTAAGAATTGAGTTAATTCATAAAAAATCCAAATTTCTCTTGGATAGTGACTGAACTCTGGAATAACTCCGTCGTGCACAATTTTGTTTCTTATATTTACTAAATCTTGTAATTTTTTGATTTGTTTCTGGTTATAATTAAAATTATAGTATATTAATAAATATGACAATTTCTCTTTTCCAGAATATCTCTTCTTCGGATTTGCATCGATTTTATCTTTATTATGAAGGTAATAGAGATGCTCCCAGATAATAAAACAATTAATGTATCGTGATTCTCTACTTTGTTCCTTTAAGGCTTCTTTAAGCAGTTTAAGGTGAGATCCTCTATTATATTTTGAAAGCCATGTTGTATTATTGATTACAAGCAAAATTTTCTTGATAGCTCGGTTGAATGGTATATTTGGATATGTTAATCTAATACAATCAGGTATTGTACTAAACCAGAAATTCCTACAATCTGAAAAAATTATCCTTTCAGAAATCAAAATAGTATAATATATATCGTATCCAAAATACAGAGAAAGCAACAAACAAATATCATCTAATTCCGTTTTATTTTTGTACAGTACTGATGGATTTTCTTTTTCTTTGCTATAATAACAATCATGGGTAACCACGTCACCAAAACTGGTTTCAATTGGTTTTTTGCATTTCTTAAAATGATAATTGTTCAAAGTGAAGTTCCAAAATGAATTCCGAAAATTATGAATATAATATGCTTTGATTACTCCTCCTAACTTTTAAACACCACCTATAACCCCTTCAATTGATCCAGTATATCTTTCACTATATTAATATACGCGAATCCGAACCCAAGGTTCAGCAGACTTGCCAGGTGCATCTCCTCATTGATCGCGCCTGTGCCGTCAGCAGGAAAAAATACGCGGTAATCCCGATAATACGCATCCCGCGCAGTTGATTCGCAGCACATGCTCGTCATGATGCCGGTAATCACCACATCTTTGATGCCAAGGCATCTGAGCACAATTTCCAGATCGGTATTATAAAAGGACGAGTACCGATGTTTCAAAACAACTTTTTCATTGGGCAGAGGATATAGTTCTTCTACAATATCGCTTTCCGGACTGCCCTCTTTGCACATTCCTTCCCACCACCATCCCATTATGCCCGCATCCAGCTTATCCGGATGATGCACATGTTTGGTGTAAATGACCGGTCGTTTGCGCTTTCTGAATTCTTCAATCAACTTCTTCACATTAGGTAGAATTGCAGCGCCGCCGCAGGTATAAGTCGGCGAATGGGGATTGAGGAAAAATTCCTGCATATCGATGACCAGAAGGCAGGCATGCTCGGTATCAAGCTCCATTTTATGCTGATTAAAAGGAGAGATCTTTTCGAGCCATTGTTTGGTTTTTATTTCAAGTGTTTCTGTAGTGACGTATGGTTTCATGGTATTCCTATAAAATTATAACACTATTTTCTTAAAATATTTTTAATATTTAATAATTTACAATCTTCTGATTATCCTTTATGAAGTATTAGTCTAATTTTATATTTATAATTTTAGCATATTCCTATATGGCATGATTCTATTTTCAGCAATCTTTATATATTCATCACTGATCTCAAATCTGTTGAAAGTATGCTATAAAACTCAAGAATGAATTTCTTTTTCAAAATATTTTGGCAGTTTATCAATTATTTGAAAAACCGTGTATGTATTATCATTTAACCTTACCTTCCGTAACCAACTATCTGAATCAAAATAATGTTCAGGATCAGTATAAGTAAATTGAGCATGAATATTAGGACTGACAACAAGTAAATTTTTAATGTGATTTCCTTTTGAAGAATCAATATGATGAATCTCAAAATATGGATTCCCATTTTTCATAATAAAAGTGAAACCAGATATTTGACATTTACCATCATATAAAAAGATTAATATCTTTCTTAATGATGCAGGAACACTTTCTTTTGTTTTAGTTGATGGAATTAATTTGGTTTTACGTTTATAAATCTCTTTTTGAGACAACCTTACAAACTCGCTTTGAATTACTTCGATACTAGATTTATTAGTCGCATATGATAAATTTTTAATATTTTGCTCAGCCTCTATATCATTAATGCTTTTTTCAAAATTATTCTCTAATTTTTTAATTCGTTCATTGAAAGATTTTTCTGGAATTATTTTATATTTAAACTCATCTAAAATTTGTATCACTATTTCATCACCATCTTTAATTTTGTATTTTGAATAAAATGCTCTTATACCACCAATCCTGCATTCACGACTGCTACTTTGATACGGTGTATAAGTTTTTGCTTCTTCTTTTCCTTTATCATTCAATACATAAATCTTCGAATCCGATTTTGGAAACTGTGATATAAGAGAAACGGGTATTGCTAAAAGACCATTTTCAATCCTGCTTTTAGTTGTTTTGATCGTTATATAATTATAAGGGATCGAACTAGTTACTTTTTTCATAAGTGTTATTATTCTTCAAGGAATGAAACAAATGCAGCTATTAAACTCTCATAATAATATTTATGGAACCATATGATCATCTCTTCAACTTTTATTCCGTCAAATTTAACACTCCCATTTTCCACTAATAAATCATCCATAGTGATGGCAATTATTGTCTTCTTTAGATGTTCAGCAATTTCTGGATTGTTTAATAATCCCAATTCTCTTACCTGTTTAGATGAAATATAGTATCCGTTCATTATTATACCTTATTTTTTATTGTAAAGTGTATTATCCATACAAGTTCAATTTTATTGGAGAAAATCTTTTCTATTTTATCCATTTTCAATTCCGTTGCATTTATTTCTTTATAATTGTAAATAACTTTAATCTTTTAGATTATTGTCAATAAGTTGTAATTTCTTGGGGTTACTTTCTATCGATTTATCTTTCTCTTTTAATTATCACTCGCCATCGCAAGCTCAAACATGCCGCTGAAGTTGTTTAAAACCATTTCAATGTGTTGCGGTCTGTCACGAAGATTCTCAACAATGACAATATTGCTCTCGATCATATCATTGTAGATAATAGTAGAGGCAGAATCATCAATCTTCAGGTTGACAGAACCCTGAGAATAATTGAGTACTGTATAGGTTATGACCGATTCAGTTGTGCTGAAGTTAAGCACCTTAGATAAGCTGTCAGAAAATGCGTCTGCATTAATTGTATAGGTATAAGCATCTTCAACATTCGTCACAACCGGAATATTTTCAGTAAGTGCAGGAATGTTGTGAACAGTAATTTTATTGCATGAGAAAAGAACGAAGATCATCAGAATTACTGCTGAAAATTTAATATATTTCATTTTTAACCTCGATAAAATTAATTTATTATTGATATAACTTTAATTATACTGGAAAAAAATAAAGCTTAGTATAAAATGTCAATGAATAAATTGAACTTGAATTTCAAAATTCATGTTCAACAAGTACTATTCCATATTACAATTGCTTCCAGTCTCTAAGATCACTTTTTTCTAATGTATTAACTAACCTGTTCACAAAATGTACGCCTGGATGCTGTTTATTGATGGAAGCAATAATTTCTTTATATCTATCTCGTCTGGTCTTTGTTTTAAATGGACATGGCATATCAAAATGTGGAAGTGCAAGGTGTTCGTGTATTTTGAAGATTCCCTCTTCTTCGAGATATATCATTGGTCGGATGATAGACATCGGGCTTTCTGCGATTTCTACTTTTGGGGTTAATGCAGCAAGTTTTTTGTTTTCAATTATATTCATAAGAAAGGTCTCTGCAATATCCGTTGCGTGGTGTCCGTACGCAGCTTTGAAGATTTCGTGTTTTGATAGTAATGAAGATAGAGCGCCCCTTTTCAGGCGGGAGCAGATATAGCAGTTTTCAATTGATTTTTCATTTTCAGGGCTGAGTTTTACCTCATAATAGGTTACATTCAAATCCATGCAAAAATCCCGAAGTTTGGAAGTGTCGTAGTCGGCAATTTTGATATGGGCGGCTGACAAAAAGAATGACAAATTCGAAAATTTCTTTAAATATGCAAGGATATAGAGAAGTGTTGTGCTGTCCTTCCCGCCTGATAATGCAACTGCAATTTCTTCATTCTCGCTAATAAGTTCATATTTTCTGATTGCCCGTAGCACATCATTGATGAACCACTTGCCGAAATTTTTATCAAAGATGATATCATTCATCGAAAAAAGTAAATTTTCCTTTTACTGCTGTAATGAAATGCGAAATTTCATTTTGTGAATATCCCTGCTCGAGTGCCTTATTTGTGAGACAATCAGGACAAAGGCAGTCTAATGCATCATTGATTTCTATTCTGGGAAATGCTTCGCACCAGCATATTCTTCCGTCTTCATCAGCGTAGCAGGGAAACCCTTTTCCACAAATCGGACAGGTCTTAATCCTCATATCTATATCTTGGATCACCTAATGTTGCCGGCATAATATTTTACCTTCTTAATTTTATTGGCAATCTATAATCTCCAAAATGCTTGTTCGTTTGTAAAGTATTTTTTTTTAATATTGACATATTAAAGTGCTATTTGAGGTTTACTTATATGCTAAATGTTGATGTGATAATACCTGTGCAAAAGCGCATTTTTATAATAGAAGCGATAGAAAGTATCATACACCAAACCCATCAAAACATAAATATTATTATTGATGATGGCTCAGCCGATGGTGCAAAAAATATTGTCCATAGATTTTGTAATTTTTATCCATGAGTTTACTCTAAAAAGTGTGTAATTAGAAATATGTTAGAAAATGCATCAAATATTTGGAAACCGATAAATCGGTTACAATTAGCTATCTTCCTATTAACCACCAACTTAAGTTGGTGGTTAA
>ASNI01000065.1 GCA_000404785.1 Cloacimonetes bacterium SCGC AAA252-N17 | reverse complement strand
GTTGGGATAAAATGTAAATGGTATAAAAACTTATAAATAAAGGCATCACAGAATTAGATGAAATTATTTTGCCAAAATATAGCAAAATTATAGAATTAAGTGACTAAAATATAATATTGAATGATGATTTTATAAGATGGCTGGTAGGAACAGTTCACAAATCCCAAGTTTGCAATTCGTGCCCTGCATTCAAATTACTAATAAATGAAAAAAGGGACACCCGCGTGATGTCCCTTAATAATTATAGGGAGAATGCTTACTTGCCCAACTCTTGATGCTTTGCGGGAGGACCTTGAGGTTTCATTTTATGTAATGCTTTGAGCTTATCTTTCTGATCTTCTGTAAGAACAGAATCGATCTTTTCTTTAACAGTGATACGTTCCTTCGCAAGAGTTGCTTTTTTCAGGAAAATCTGATCAACGATCTTGCGTGCTTCTTTATAATTGCCATCGTCCATTGCATTTTTCTGATCGATCTGCAGTTTATTAATATCTGCTTTCACATCGATTGCTACTTTGCGGGCAACATCCTGATAATCGTCGATCATTTCAATTTGATCGTCTGTTAGCCCAAGCTCTTCTGCCATCCAGAAAGGAAATCCCATTTGTTGACCCTTTTCCTGGTGTCCCTGTTTCATATTATGACCTTGCAAGAATTGTTTCTGAGACATCATAGGCATATGACCTTTTGTGTTATGGAAATTTCCATCTTGAGCCAGCAACGGAGTTGCAAGCAGGGCTACAAGTACTGTGAGTACAAGATATTTTTTCATTTGTACCTCCATAATTTTATTTTTTCACATATTTGTCTCGTATGAGCGGTATGATGAGAAAAGGTTTAAAAAATCATGATGGAAGTTTATTTTTGAGTGTCTTTGTCCCTGTCCTTTAGTTTTTTCCACCACTCAAGGCGCTTCTTTATTTCCTTCTCAAAGCCGAACGGGGATGGCATATAGTAGATTTTCTCATTCATTTTGTCCGGGAAATATTTCTGATAAGAATAACCATCCTCAAATTCATGGGAATATTTATAATCTTTTCCATAGCCAAGCTCCTTCATCAGACCTGTCGGTGCATTTCGTATATGGTATGGCACGCCGAGATGGCTTGTCTTCGTTGCATCGCCTGCTGCTGATTTATAAGCAGTATAGATTTTATTACTTTTGGGTGCGGTTGCCAGATATACAACAAGTTGAGCAAGCGCAGTATTGCATTCAGGCATCCCAAGAAAATGAACTGCATCCTTAACAGCTACCGCTTGAACAAGTGCTTGAGGATCAGCAAGCCCAACATCTTCCGATGCAAAACGCACCAGTCTTCGAGCAACATACATAGGATTTTCCCCCGCTTCAAGCATGCGTGCCAGCCAGTAAAGTCCCGCTTGAGGGTCGCTTCCTCTTAAAGATTTATGCAAAGCTGAGATTATGTTGTAGTGCTCTTCTCTATCCTTATCATAAAAGAGATTGTTCTTTTCAAGCAACTTTTTGATCGAATCGACAGACAGCTTTTCTTTCTCTTTTCCGTATGCCTTTATTATAAGTTCGATTGAATTCAACGCAACCCGCGCATCACCGCATGCATAATCTGCAAGAAAATGAAGTATTTTATCATCGAACATTTTCTCATAGTTTCGGATTTCACTGCGGGGATGGGTAAAGCTTCTTTTTATGATGGTGTAGATATCTTCTTCATCGAGCATTTGGAGCACGACTACCTTGCAGCGTGAAAGCAGCGGAGCAATAACTTCAAAGGAGGGATTCTCTGTGGTTGCGCCAATTAGTACAATAATTCCCTTTTCCACAAAGGGCAAAAAGGCATCCTGCTGTGCTTTATTGAATCTGTGTATTTCATCAACGAAGAGAATGGTTTTTTTGTGGAAATTACGCAGATCGTATTCCGCTTCCTTCATGGCATTGCGTACTTCGGTGATCTTGGCAAGAACTGCGCTGAAAAAGATGAATCGGGCATTTGTCTTGTTGGCAATGATCTTTGCAAGGGTCGTTTTACCTGTGCCTGGCGGACCCCAGAATATGAGCGAAGTGAGTTCATTGTTCTCAATAATATTTCTGAGGATCGTGTCCTTTTCCAAAATTTTATGCTGCCCAACGAACTCATCCAAAGTTTGAGGACGTACACGCTCTGCCAAAGGCATGTCTTTATAATCGATCTCTTTATCGGCGTAAAATAGTTCTTTATCCATTTTTAAATAGTTCTGTTTTATAAAGCTCGTAATTGCCTTGAGCAATGCTTGTAATTTTTTCGCTGTTCATAAAGGCATCAAGTTCGCTCTTTTTGATGAGCGCCACTTCTTCATGCTCAAATCCATCATGAGCAGCTTTGATCTTTTCTTCAACTTCTTTTGCCAATTGGGTTGTTTTCGTATAAAATACCAGTTCCGGCTTGAAGTGAATTGTGTCCCGAATTAAACCAAGGCATACTGATTTTTCTATATCATCTTTTGCGAGAGACCCTTCTTCAAATAATTCTTTGTATAATACTTCGAAGACTGAGAGCGTGCGAGTTTTATTCCCCTCAATTGAGAACTGCCCTGCAATAAGATGCCAAAGTCCTTCTCCGAAATATACCTTCGTGCTTCGTTTCACAAAAACAAAATACTCATCACTGGTTTCTAAAAATGTGCATAAGGCAATTGCATTTGACAGGTAGGATTTTCCATACTCCTTTGCGAGCTCCGGGCGATAAAAATTTGTCCCCATCAGCTCCTTGAAATTAGTCGCAGATACATATATTATCAACAAATCATTCTTTATTTCATAGTTTTCCAGACGGTAAATGGGACCGTTGAAAAGCAGCTTGTTTTTCTTATGAGCTTCTTGTATTTCATCATTCCAATGCTTCTCGATAAGTGTAGTTGTCTTTTCATCATAGGAAAGGGTTCGTTTGGTGTGTACGATTTTCAGCTTATCTTTTGGGAATACTCCGGACGCTAAAATTTCAAAGGTTTTCATAACTGGTTTAGAAATAAAAGAGAGGACTGCGTGTCAATTTATAAATGTTCTTTACGCAACCTGCTGGCAAGAATGCCCATTTGATTTCTGTATTTTGTGACTGCGCGAGGTGATACTTCAATTCCCTGTTCGTTCAAAATATTCAATATCTTCTTATCGCTGAGTGGCTTTTTCTTATTCTCTGTATCTACGATGTTCCGTATCTCCTTTTTGATGAACTGGGATGAGAGTTTGCCAACCTTGCTGGTGAAGAACCACTTCATAAGATACACGCCGAGGGGCGTTTCAATATAATAATTATTCACAACTCTGCAGATCGTGGAAACATCACGCTTGATCCTTTTCGCCACATCCTCGTAGGTAATGGGTTGAAGTACTTTTTTCCCTTCCCGAAAGAAAGCAGATTGCTGATGAATTAGTTCGTCAGTTATCCTAAGGAGCGTTTCCCGGCGTATCCATAATGCTTTTACAAAGTACTCAGCAGCGATGAGCTTTAATTTTATATATTTTACTGCGCTTTTCTTATCTATGCTCTGCTCAAGGATCTGCTGCGCATACTCTTTATTTACCGTGATTTCCGGAATGTAAGTGTCGTTCACGATGACCTCGAGATTACCATCGATCTCTTTCACAATGATATCCGGTTTGATGTAGGAAAGGGTTTTGTGTGTCACCCGGCTGCCCGGTTTCGGGTCGAGATGGCTGATAATATTTTTGATGGCGACCAGCTCTTCGAGTGTAACATCATACTTCTTTGTCAGCACATCAAGTTTGTGATTCTGTAAAATATCAAGATCGTTTTCAATGATAGAAGTGATGAACGGGTGGTTTGCGATCTCCTCATCGAGCTGTGCAAGCAGGCATTCCACAAGATTGCGTGCGCCTATTCCACGCGGATAGATATTCATGATCATGCGATGTATCTGCTCTGCCCGTGCTTCAATAAGCCCATATGATTCATACAATTCTTTAAAAGATGTATCAAGGTAACCGTTCTTGTCCAGATTGTTGAGGATGGAGTCAGCGAACTCATGCTCGACTGAATTGAGCAGCAGTTCTCTTACCTGTTGTGTGAAATGATCCCAGATGCTCTCTTTTAAGGTTTCATACTGCTCATTCTCAGGAGATGCGGAGTGCGATCTGTCCTGACGCTCATACCCGAACTGGGCATTGGTCATTTCATCTATGTCATTGATGATCTTGTTAAGCTGCTGTATTTGGTCGGCAAGGTCACCGTCGTCATCTATATTTTGTAAGTCCTCGATCTCGTCCATTACTTCGAGCGTGTCATACTGCCCGTCATCCGAACTGAGGTCTTGCAGGAAAGGATTAATGCGGAGTTCCTTTTTCAGCACCATTTCCAGCTCCTGAATGGGCTTCTGGATAAGCTCAGCAGTAATAAGCATCCGTGGTGAGAGCTTTTGCTTCTGCTGCATCTGCTGTGTGGCTTTTGATCTGGCTCTCATTCTGTTCATAATTCACATTTCTAATTGTATTTCGGAACTGTCAATAATTATTTTTGTGTCCTTTTTCATATTAATAAATAATATTTTTTTCGTGTGCCTTTGTGTGTTTTCGTGGCTCATCTTTAATACCTTTATTCATAAATGCCTGGATTGTATCCAAGTTTCTTATGGAATGTTCTATGGAAAAAAATAAAAAAAATTGACATCATAAAAAATTCAAATAAAAAAAGTAAAAATTTAGGAATCATAAAAGTATATGAAAAGCCGTTACAGTTTTGAAAAGGATTCAATGTTTTCATTTGACATTTGTCATTTGACATTTGTCATTTTGATTCTACCCCCCTCCAATAAATTACACTATAGCCGTAACTTACAGAAAACACTAAAGCAAATCATATTTAATCCCGTATAGACTTCCACCAGTTGGCGGATCATGTCTATGCGGGATTTTTTTATTTGAAAAAGGGAAAGTTAATAGTTAACTGGTTATCAGCTATGAAGGAAAAAGGTGAAAATAAAAAATCTAATATTAAATATCTTTCGTGTTCTTTTGTGCCTGCCTCGGCGTAACGTAGTGAAGACTGGTGGTTTTGTGGCTAAAAAATGAAACAGAAAATACTAATCTTAGAAGATGATATTGATTTTAGAGATATTGTTGCAGAATTCCTGTCCGAGAGTGGTATAGATGCTCTTGGTGCTGAGACAATAAAAGAGGCGATAGGTATTTATAATAAGTATGGTTCTGATATAAACCTTTTTATACTTGATTTATGGCTTCCTTATGGCAATGGAATGGATTTCTTAAAAGCACTCAGGAAAAATGGAAATACCGCTCCAGTTATTATAATGAGCGGGATAATAACTGAGGATGTTAAAAGAGTTGGCTGCCAACTCGGTGTGATTGCATACCTTAAAAAGCCGTTTGAGCTTGAGGAACTGGAACGAGTGGTGTGTAAGGCTTTAACCTCTTCTCCTTCTATGAGAAGGGGTTAGGTTTACCACGTGTCCCGATTCATCGGGATTATTTCACTGTGGGGTTGAGGTAAAGAATCGCTCTTCATATGAAAAAAAAGTTGACACCATAAAAAATTCAAATAAAAAAAAGATAAAAATTTGGTTATCATAAAAGTATATGAAAGATTTTTATTGTTTTAAGATGATTTAAATTAGTGAAAAGGTTAAAAACGATGAGAAATAACTTAATAAAACAAAAAAAACCCAGTGAAATAAAAGAAAAATTTCACGGGGTAAACAAGTCCCGTTTTAATCGGGAAAAGGAGAAAAATATAATGAAGAAGTTTAATGTGATTTTGGTTTCAGCAATTCTAATTACCTTAGCACTAACATGGTTTGCATTCCCAATGACGGCAAACGCCACAACCTTCCAACTGGATAACTCCGACGCCACCGGCGCCGATACCTGGCTGGACCAGGCAAACCCTGCCACGAATTACGGTGGCAGTAGTGCACTCACAGTCACAAGCTTATACTTAGACCCCTCCGAAAGAAACAGTCGGGCAATCCTGAAATTCAATATCAGCAGTATTCCCGCAGGCAGCATCATAAGCAGCGCGACATTGAAACTGAAGGCCTTCTCCATGTGGGACGCTACAGGGCGGACCTACTGGGCTTACCGCCTGACCACGACGGACTGGGTTGAGATCGAGTGTACCTGGAATAATAAGGCGACTGGTACAGGCTGGTCAACGGCGGGTGGCGACTATACGACAGACGATGGGGCATGGGATATAGTGCCAGCCGAAGGCGAGTGGATGGATTGGACGGTCACCGAGCAGGTTCAAACCGCCATCGACGGTGGTATCGATGCCCATTTTTTGATAAAAGACGGTACCGAGAGTGCTGCAACCACTCATTATGTTTCATTCTGTGCTGAAACTTATGGAGCTACTGCTCCCATACTTGAGGTCACCTACACAGTACCAGCTCTCACTGTCAGTGGTTCTGATGTGTCCTCAAATATGTCCCCTAATACCACTAACAACGAGATGTTATCTATACAGTTAGTGGCCAGTGAAGGGACAATTACTGTTACGGATATGACTTTTGACTTTTCAGGCTCAGCTGTTAGCGATGATTTTCCACTCGGCGGTATCAAGCTCTGGAATGATCTTGGTACTGTTGGTATTTATGATGCTGGTACAGACACACAGGTAGGTAGCTCTCAAAATTTCGCCTCATCAGTTACCTTCTCAAGCATGAGCTACGGCGTTTCCACGACCACTAAAAACTTACTCCTCACGGTGGACATAGATAGTGATGCCATCACATCTCACACGCTGGCAGCCACACTTCAGGACAATACGCATCTAACTGTGACTGGCGGCACTGTAAATAGCTTCGACGCGATTAGCACCGAAGCCCGCACATTGCCCGTCGAGCTTTCATCCTTCACAGCACAATTCTTAAATGCTGTTCCAACCTTATACTGGCGAACCCAATCAGAAACTGACAACATGGGTTGGTTTGTGTATCGTAATGAAGAAAATGATTTTACCACTTCAGAAAGAATATCCGAATTTATTGATGGACATGGCACAACCACATAGCAGCAGTCTTATATTTATGAAGACACATTAGAAAATCCTGAAGTAGGAGACACATATTATTATTGGCTGGAATCGATTGACTACAGTGGAATGGTAAATCATTATGATAAAGTAGCAATGCTCACAATTCCTGACATCCATAATCCCGATCCTCATGTTGCAGTTCCGAGAAAATACGGCTTGCAAACCGGTCCAAATCCATTTAATTCCAGTCTTACTGTTAGTTATATGCTTCCACAAACTGATATGGTTCGAGTTGAGATCTACAATATGTATGGACAGCTTGTGACTGAGTTTAATGAAGGTCTTAAAACAGCAGACAAAAAGCATGAAATCGATTGGAATGGCAAAGACCTTTATGGACAGAACGTTTCTTCAGGTGTACTGCTTATTAAACTAATTACTTCGGAAGGTTCTGAAACAAAGAAAGCGATCCTACTCCGCTAAAGCTACGAAGGATAAATCCTGTTGAGATAAAGCAGAAATTGGAAATTGGAAAGAGTAGTGAGTAAAAACCTCACACCAGCCCTCTCCTAAAGAGACTGTAGAAAAATGAACCATTTTGTCATTGTATATTGACTACAAATTATTTAATTATAAAAGGATAGTTATGCAAAAAGTAATTGAAAGGAATAATGGAAGGTGAGCAAGCTTATTTTGTCATTGGTCATGAAGACCGTTCAGAATGTTAAGCCCACCTTCCACGAATCTGAACAGTACATTAGGTTTATAGCCTGGATAATGCACAATGATAGATTATTTATTCCTGACAATTTTTGTAAAGGAGTTTAGATGAAAAAGATAACAGCCGGAATCGACGTATCAAAAGAGACGCTTGACATTTCTCTTTATAATGGAGAGAAGCATGACAATATTACCATCGCTAACAACCTGAGAGCCTTTTCGAAATTTCTTAAGAAATATTCAGCAGATGGCCTTCAGATAGTGATGGAAGCTACGGGTATCTATCATTTAAGGATTGCCTTGGAAGCTCATGATCTGGGATACTTCGTATCGGTAGTAAATCCTTTGATCATCAAGCGTTATGGCGAGATGAAGATGTTAAGGGCGAAGACGGACAGGGTGGATGCAAGACTAATAGCCGAATATGGTTATGAACAAAATCCCAAAGAATTTTCACCACACTCAGATGAGCGTATGATATTGTTTCAGTTATTAAAAGCTATCGAAGATTTATATAAAACCCACACCGAGTTCAGTAATCGGCTTGAATCGTATACTCATGGGTATCCGGTATCAAAGGAAGTGGGAAAGACTTATCGGTCGATGGTTAAGAAGATAGAGAGGGAGATAGACAAGCTTAAGAAGATGCTTTATGATTATCTCGATACTCATTTTCCAGATCAGTCATCGAAGCTGACCTCTATCAAGGGGGTCGGCAAGATGACGGCATCAATGATCATGGCTTTTTATGGTAATTTTGAGCAATTTGAGACAGCAAAGCAGGCGGTGTCCTTTGCGGGACTAAATCCCAACCCGAGACAATCTGGTACGAGTGTACGGAGGGGTTCCGCCATAAGTAAGAAGGGACATGCTTTGATACGTAAGACTCTTTATATGAGTGCGTTGAGTGCAAAGAAACATAATCCAATTTATCGAGAATATTATGAACGATTATTGGCATCAGGTAAATCAAAGAAAGTCGCACTTGTTGCAGTCGCACATAAATTACTACGCCATATCTTTGCTATCGTAAAATATGATAGAGAATGGGACCCTCAATATGCTAAATAAGTTGACTTTGAAACACAGTACATTCTGAACGAAACGGAGTGTAGTGAAGAATCTCTTATTATCAGTATTAGAGCACGTTATGAGATTCTTCGCGGAGTTTATACTGAGCAAAGCGAATGTGCTCAGAATGACACTTTTATCCTCGTTCCTATCCGCCAGCTGGGGGATTGGGAATGTGTGATGATTTTAATATGNATTATGGGTTACCAAGCCAGTCTTCATTGCATTACGCCTTGGTAAACTGGGAACAGTTAAATAAGTAGATTTCACGTCCTAAAGGCTTGGTAACCAGAATTTAAATTTTTTAGAAATTTTGAAGAATATATCAACACGTCAAATGAAATGCTGCGATGATGTGTTTCCCGGAATTCTGCATATCATTAAAAATATCTACAGCATTTGATGAGTCCTTGCAAATAAGCTCGGTGCCATTCTGCTCGCAAAAGTTTCTCACATCTTTATGAATTTTCATTAGTCCGAATTTGCCTGTGCCGATAATGAGCACATCGGGCTTTTCATCTTGCAGGCATGGAAAATCAGCAAGGGTCAGGTGGTGGGAGCGCTCTCTCCACCAATCCGCCTGCACTTCATTTTTGTGAATTATCACGTCATGGGTGTACTGGATTCCGTCTATGACCATCTTTCCGAACTGGTAGCTTTCGATTCTCATAAATCTTTCCAAATAAAATGGGTATGAATGTCAAGAAAATACATACAAAATTTGACAAATATATGTGAATAAAAATCTTTATTCTAACTATGCCATTAAACAGAATGAAAAGGGAGCCACAATGGAATTAAAAACGGTGAAATTGATGTTCCCAGAGGGGTGCAATATAATACTGGGGCAATCCCATTTTATTAAGACCCTTGAGGACATTTATGAGATAATGGTGAATTCCGTGCCGGGCATCAAGTTCGGGCTGGCTTTCTCAGAAGCATCCGGTCCATGCCTCATCAGAAAAGACGGTACAGACGAAGAGCTTATCGATATTGCTGTGGAAAACCTGGAGAATCTTGCTTCCGGGCATTGCTTTTTCATTGTGATGCGGGATTCCTTTCCCATCAACGTGTTGAACGGGCTGAAGCAGTGCTTTGAAGTGGTGAATATCTTCTGCGCTACTGCAAATCTGGTTGAGGTCATCGTTGCAGAGTCTGAGTTGGGCAGAGGTATTCTTGGCGTTATTGATGGCTTTTCCCCAAAAGGAGTTGAGTCCGAAGAGGATGTTGAAAAACGAAAAGAATTTCTTAGAATGATAGGATATAAACGCTGATGAGACTTTTTCTTGCAATTGATTTTCCTGACGAACTGAAAGTGCGCATTGCACGCAATATTGAAATTTTGAAAGGTTACATTCCCAAAGGGATCAAGTGGGTGGATAAAAAGAATCTGCATGTGACCTTTAAATTTCTTGGTGATGTGAACGAGCGTATTCTGGAAGATCTATATGCAACCATTGAAGGCATTACCGGCAAGCACTCTCCTTTCACGATTTCCTTTAAGGATGCAGAAATTATCCCCAATCCTGAACGTCCGCGCCTAATCTGGTATGACATGAGGGATGACACGGAGTCTGCATCGAAGCTTTTCAAAGATGTTGACCTGGCATTGTATGATATGGGTTTCAGTAAAGAGAAACGCCCCTTGGCACTGCATACCACGCTTGGCAGAGTGAAATTTGCACGAAAGATCGAATGGGGAAAAATTTCCTCAAACCTGATGTCGCTGGATGATATTGTTCAGTGCAGGGAGCTTACTCTTTTCAAGAGTCGGCTCACACCCTCAGGTCCGATATATTCAATTTTAAAAACCTTTCTATTAAAAAAAACAGATAAAGACGGAGGTAATATATAATGAAAAAGGAAGATTACAAAGAATCCTTAGTTACTGCAATGGGACAGATCCGTAAAAAGTACGGCGAGGGCTCGATCATGCGGCTTGGCGAAGGGCCTCGAATCGATATCGAAACCATCCCTACCGGTGCGATCAACCTGGATGCTGCACTTGGTGTGGGTGGAATTCCCCGCGGAAGGGTCAGCGAAATCTACGGTGAAGAAGCATCAGGTAAAACTACGCTGGCTTTGCACATTGCAGCCGAAGCCCAGAAATTGGACGGCGTGATCGCCTTTATTGATGCTGAACATGCACTGGATCCTTCTTATGCACGAAAGCTTGGCATCAATACTGACGAAATGCTCATCTCACAGCCGGATACGGGCGAGCAGGCGCTGGAGATCGTAGAAACACTGGTACGAAGCAATGCAGTTGATCTTATCATTGTGGACTCTGTAGCAGCACTGGTTCCTCAAGCAGAGATTGAAGGTGATATGGGCGATACCCATGTCGGCTTGCAGGCACGTCTTATGTCACAGGCGTTGCGAAAGCTCACGGGTGTGATCGGTAAATCAAACTGCTCACTCATCTTCATCAACCAGACCCGCATGAAGATCGGTGTCACTCCTTATATGAATCCCAGAACAACAACCGGCGGTGTGGCATTGAAATTCTATGCTTCAATACGCATCGAGGTCAAAGCTGGACCCAAGATCAAAACCGCGTCAAACGAAATTATCGGTAATGTGATCTGGGTAAAGATCGTGAAGAACAAGCTTGCTCCTCCCTTCCGCTCAGTTCAGTTTGATATCATATATGGCAAAGGCATCTCCTCACTCGGCATTCTTGTAGATGAAGCAGTGAATGCAAAGATCATCGAGAAGAAGGGTTCGTGGTATTCTTATGAAGGAACTCAGATCGGTCAGGGTAAGGATCAGGCAAAAGATTATCTGCGTGAGAATCCAAAGGTCAAAGACCAGCTCGAGAAAAAAGTGAAAAAAGCACTCGGCATAGAAGTACCTACTAAAAATGAAGATAACAAGGACAAGCAAGAGAAAGAATAGATGCTTATACGATATTTTCATTGATGATAAGCTCAGTTTCTCGGTCTCATCAAAGAAAGTATTAGAAAAATTCGGGCTGAAACAAGGGCAAACCCTTCAGCCCGATGACTTTTATGAGTTGCGTGAAAAGATAGAATTTTTTGAAGCTGAAAATATTCTCCTGCAATTTCTAAAATACCGATTCCGCTCCAAAAAAGAGATTTTAAGAAAGCTCACATTCAAGAAAATTTCCCAATCAACTATTGATGCGCTCATTGCAAAATATGAGGCGAAGAACTTCATCAATGATGAAAATTTTGCAGAATCCTACATCTTGGATTTGATCACCCATCATCCGCAAGGGAACTTTGCCATCAAACAGAAATTGAAACAAAAGGGTATTTCAAATGAGATCATAAAAAGATTGAGTGAAGAGTATCTTTCAGGCGAGAACGAGCATGAAATGGCTATCAAAGAGCTATCAAAACGTGAAACAAGATATATGAAATTGGAACCCCGCGAGCGTCGGAATAAAGCGCTTGCGTTTTTGCAGAGAAAGGGATTTTCTTATACCTGTGCAAGGGAATGCGTCGAGGAAGTATTGTTTGGTGCTGAGGAGAGTTAAATGCTAATTTGCTGAAGTTTCGCAGGAGTGGAAAACTAAAATAATTTCTAAATCATAATTTCTAATTACAAATAAAACCTCAAAGTCAAATTAATTCTTACTTCCTTGGTTTGATAGCAATTCTGGATTCCCTCTTTCGAGGGAATGACATGCTCTTTTTGTGTGGAACGGCCTTCTCATAATTGGAAATTCCTATACTCACTGAAGAGCACAATTTTCCATTTTCTTCTTGTTTTCACCTGCCAAGTGGTCATATCAGGGCGTAGCGAAGTGAAGACGGGTTTTATAATATTCTCACCAAATTTTACAGTTCGCTCCTCCCAACTGAATCTCTTTTTATTTACCATCTGTTATTTGAAATTTCATTAGAAATTAGATAATTTGTAATTAGAAATTCATATATTACAGGATGTAAATTGTTTAGAATATTCATATTGAACCCTTATAATATCAACGTATCTATTGCGAAACTTGAGTTAATTTATTCTTCCGCTTCCCGAATGACCTTTATGGCATCGACATTCATGGTGCGCCGTGCGGGAATGAGCGTAGTGAACAATGTGATGACAAGTGATATAAACGCAACAAGCAACAGGTCGAAAAGCTCAATTTTAACAGGAAGGGTTTGGAAAGGCATTCCGGATATGGGAATGTGTATGAACTGCCATTTTATCTGAGCGAAGAGAAGTCCAAGAGACATAATAAAACCAGAGACAGTTCCGATCAAATAGATAAAAATTCCATTATATAAAAAGATCTTCATAACGTCTTTTTTCTTTGCTCCAAAGGATTTAAGTATGCCGATGTCCTGCCTTTTCTGTGCGACCAGCTTGAGATAATTTCCGATCATATTGAATGCTGTAATAAGAAATATCAGCACAAGCACAAGGAACATGATCTTTTTCTCAAATCGGATGGCAGTAAAAAGATGCTTCTCAAACTCTCTCCAATCCAGCACTTCATAGGAATTGCCAAGCTCAGCCCTGATGTTTTTGGCAACGCCAAGGGATCTTTTGTGTGAAACTGTTTTGATGCCCAGATATGTAATTGCATTCTCCATATTCTGAAATTTCTGCAAGGTATGTAAATCCGTATAGGAATATTTCATGTCGTATTCAGGAATACCGGTATAGAAGAGTCCGACAACTTTCAGGGTTTTACTCTTCGGCATCATACCGAATGGAGTCGGCTGGTCTGCAATAGGGGAAGTGAGTGTCAGTTCGTCTCCCCAATTCACGCCGAGGATAAGAGCGAGGTCCGAACCTACTATTATACCATCTTTCATCTCTTCTTGCGTGGGTGCGCCGATGTATATTCTTCTCAGTAAATTTGTGATTTCATCATGCTTAGGGAGGTCAATGCCCTGGCAAATGGTGCCACTCACTTTTTTTTCGTGAAGGAGCATGAGTTCTGCCTGCACGATCGGGCTTATTCCGGTTATTGCTTTATTATGAATCTCTTCTTCAATTTGTTGCCAGTTTGCAAGCGGTGCAAAATCTTTTGCATAGATTTTAATTTCTGAATGCAGTCCAATAATTCGCTCTGTTATATCCTCTTCCAGCCCGTTCATCACGGACATGACCACGATCAGGGCAAAAACGCCGAGAAAAATTCCTACAACAGAGATCATGTTGCCAAAAGAGAGGGATTTGTGATTTCCAGAGGTTAGATAGGTTCGTGCAAGTCGGATGTAATACATGCTCATTGAGGTCTTTCCCATGTAACTTTCTGCGTGCGGAAAAAATATTTTAACAGTCCGACGAAAGCAGCATAATTGATTATGATAAGATAGAAAGGAACTGTCTTAAAATTTTTTGTATGATATGCGGATGTGCAGAAAGTTTTGTAACCGGCTTTTTGTGCTACATACAAGAATGCTATATATTCGTTGGAGGATTTTTTGATCCCTGTATTGCGAGCTACAGCGGGTCCTTGTTGATGTTGATAATAATAGTTAATTTTACATGGATGAGTCCACTCTAAAAAGTTCAATTTAAGAAATCGAGAAACCGTTGAAACGGTTAATGCATTTTTTTGTTTCATTAACCACC
>ASNI01000064.1 GCA_000404785.1 Cloacimonetes bacterium SCGC AAA252-N17 | reverse complement strand
GGGTTCATCAAAGTTCTTTCTTTCTCTCGAAGATGACCTTATGAGAATTTTCGGCTCGGATAGAATTGCAGGTTTGATGTCCAGAATGGGGCTCAAAGATGGCGATGCGATAAAGCATCCGTGGATGACCAAGGCAGTTGAAAACGCACAGAAAAAAGTGGAAGGTCATAACTTCGAAATACGTAAGCAACTCATAAAATATGACGATGTCATGAACCAGCAAAGAGAGGTTATATACTCATATAGAAGAAAAGTTCTGAAAGGTTTGGACCTTCGGGATGAAGTTCTGGAAATGCTTGACGATACGATAAATAGCAAAGTGTCCTCATTTATTGGTTCAAGTGAATATGAAGAGAATTGGCCTCTTGAAGATATTGTTGGTTGGTTCGAAAATGAGCTTGGGGTCAAAATCAATATTTCTCTTGAACTTGGCTCAATCAATAATAAGGAAGACCTGATCCACACTCTTTATGAGCAGCTAACAAAAGCTTATGCACGCAAGGAAAAACATTTTGAAGAAGAGCAAAGAAAACTGGAGCGATACTCTGTTTTGAAAGTTGTGGATGAGCAATGGAAAGATCATCTATATGAAATGGATAGACTGAAAGAGGGCATCGGTTTGCGTGCCTATGGACAGAGAGACCCACTCATTGAATATAAAAAAGAAAGTTTTGAACTCTTCCTGAATTTGATCGATACCATTAAAGAAAAAGTAGTAAAAAATGTTTTCACACTTTATCCTGCGCTCTATTATCAAGTGCAAGACAGAGTTAAAGATATGCAGCTTTCTCATAAAGAAAGGAATGCGTTTGACCATGTTGCTTCACGCGCTGAGGATCAGAGAGAACGAATGCAAAATATGCAGCAAGGACAAGATCGAGTTCAGCAGCAACCTGAGGAACCAAAACGTCAACCTATGAGAAGAGATACAGAAAAAGTGGGGAGAAATGATCCCTGCCCCTGTGGAAGCGGTAAGAAATACAAGCATTGCTGCGGACAGAAAGGATAAATAGGAAAGTAGATATGGCAAAGAATTTACTCATCGTAGAATCACCGACAAAATCAAAAACAATTAGCCAATACCTTGGAAAAGATTTTAATATTCTTGCTTCAATGGGGCATATTCGAGACCTGCCCCAAAAGGAATTCGGAATAAATCTGAAAGATAATTTCAAACCTACCTATGTGCTGGATCCTAAAAAATCCAAAGTTGTAAATAATATTAAAAAAGCTGCAAAAGAGAGCGAAAATATCTATCTTGCATCAGATAATGATAGAGAGGGTGAAGCGATTGCATGGCATCTCAAAGAGATATTGAAAAATATTATTCCGGAAAAGGATATATACAGAATTGTATTTAATGAGATTACGCGGGAGGCTATTATTGAAGCAATTGAGAAACCCACCCATGTTGACGAGAACAAGGTTGATGCACAGCAGACACGCAGGATTCTTGATAGGATCGTTGGATACAAAGCAAGTCCAATCTTATGGAAGGTTATCACAAAAAACCTGTCCGCAGGTAGAGTACAGACTGTGGCATTACGCCTTATTTGCGAGCGAGAACAAGAGGTCAGAGATTTCGTACCCCAGGAATACTGGTCAATCGAAGCTTATCTGAAAAAGGATATCGAATTCAAAGCTCAACTGAAAAAATACGCCAATAAAGTTATCAAGCTGAACACAAAAGAGGAAGCTGAAGAGATATTCGAGAAGCTTAAAAACGCTGATTATATCGTAAAGGGTGTGAAGAAAGAAAAAAAATCAATTGCTCCTTTTCCTCCATTTATAACAAGTACTCTGCAACAGGAAGGATCAAAATTACTGGGATTCTCGATTAAGAAAACCATGCAGATCGCCCAGCAGCTCTACGAAGGAGTGACCATACACGGACGCAACACGGGTCTTATTTCATATATGAGAACTGATTCTGTACGTATCTCGGATAAAGCGAATTTTCAAGTCAGAAAATATATCAAAGATTCCTTTTCTGAAGAATATTTGAATTCCTATATTCGAAAATACAAAAATAGGAATAAAGCTCAGGATGCCCATGAGGCGATCCGTCCCACGAATTCTTTCACAACACCAAATTCAATCAAAGAATTTCTGTCAAAAGACCAGTATAAGCTCTACAATCTAATCTGGAAAAGGTTTGTTGCCACACAACTTTCCAATGTGCAATTGGAAAATATCACTGCACAGATTCAGGCGGAAAAAGGATTGTTTGAATCTCAAGCAGGTAAAATCCTTTTTGATGGATTCTTAAAAGTCTATACTCATGTACCTATCAAAAATCTTAAAGAAACCTTTCCGGAGCTTGTCCAAAATGATGAAGTCGAGTTACTGAAACTTAATAAAGAGCAGCATTTCACTCAACCTCTTTCACGATATACAGAAGCCTCGCTTGTTCGAAAACTCGAGCAGGAAGGTATCGGGCGTCCTAGCACTTATGCGCCGATCATTTCTACAATACTGCAGAGAAAATACGTGACACTTCAAAAGAAGAAATTTTTCACAACAGAGCTGGGCGAAACCGTTGAGAAATTCCTAATTGATAAATTCGAAGATTTTTTTAATGTGAAATTCACTGCGGAAATGGAGAACAAACTCGATAATATCGAGAAAGGGGAGTTGAACTGGATAGAAATACTTAAAAAATATTACGATGATTTTATCAGCCATCTGGATAAGATCGATATTTCAAAGGAAAAGAAGAAATATGAGCAGAAAACTGATATCGTATGTGATAAATGCGGTTCTCCGATGGTCATCAAATATGGGAAATACGGAAAATTCATTGCCTGTTCTGCCTTTCCGAAATGTAAAAACGTGAAATCCCTTGATGAGAATGAGGAGATCGTTGAACCGGAAACCAATGAAAAATGTCCGAAATGCGGCGGTAGGATACTTTTGAAGAATGGTAAATTCGGTAAATTTTATGCGTGCGAGAATTATCCGAAATGCAAATTCACTAAACCTTTTACTATTGGTGTGAAATGCCCTCAATGCGGCGGAGAGCTTATTGAGAGAAAAGGCAAACAGAACAAGATTTATTATACATGTTCCAATTATCCTACATGTAAATTTCTTACAAATAAGAAGCCCGTTGCTATTAAATGTCCTGATTGTGGTGCAGAATCCATGTTTGAAAAACCATCACGAAAAAAGGCGAAAATCCTTGTTTGTGAAAAATGCGGGAAAGAGCTTGCATAATGAAATACTCAGAAGTTTTAGTTTCAGGGATCAAGAGCATTTTATCTCATAAGCTACGCTCATTTCTGACCTTGGCAGGTATTATGATCGGCGTGGCAGCAGTGACAACAATGTTCTCCTCGGTTGAGGCAATGAAAAATCTCATTGAGGAGACGATCAGTTCACTTGGATATGATAATGTGATCGTGCTCTATTCAAAATTTCCTGATACCAGTACTGATAAATTAAAAAAATACAAAACAGTAAAACGCTTTCAGCAGATCAATTACGACGATTATGAAGCGCTAAAAGATAATCTTCAAAATGTGGAATATATCTATCCCACTATTGACGATCAACGAAATACGATCATAAATGGAAAGAAAAGCCAGATCCGTTTGAAAGGTGTTAAAAATATTTTCTTCGCAGAAAAAAATTATTATTTTGTAGAAGGAAGGGAATTCAATACCATCGAATCAAAAAACGGCGAGAATGTCTGCATTCTTGGTGAAACCATAAGCACGAAACTTTTTCCCAAAGGCAAAGTTCTCGGGCAATATATATCGATAGGGGATATTCGGCTGAAAGTGATTGGTGTCATTGACTTCGAAACCAGCGAGAGTGGTTTTGCTAAAGCGAATGAGTGGGAGAGAAGATTCGCACTTGAATCCTGCTATGTTCCTTCAAAATTTGCGGCGAAATATCTTCGTCCAACAATGAATATCGATGTCATGTGGATAAAAGCAACCGATGCTGATCTTGTAGGGGATGTATATAATTCAGCAGTTCAGATATTGCGTTCCCGACATAATATGGCAGATGATGTCGGTATGAGGGACATCAGTGCGGATATGCTCGAGGTCAGGCAGCAGGTGAATGAATTTTTAAAGAATTGGAATATTATTCTGCTGGTAATTTCCAGCATCTCGCTTTTTACAGGCGGCATCGGACTCTTTAGTATTTTGCTCATTTCTATTACAGAACGCATGAAAGAGATCGGTATTCGTAAGAGTGTCGGTGCAAAGAATAGAGACATTTTTTCCTACTTTCTTTTTGAATCGATAATTCTTGCTCTTATTGGCGGTCTGGTGGGTTCAGGTCTAGCCCTGTTACTGATAGGAGCGTTAAGCAATGCACTGAAAGTCGATGTTTCATTCCCAATTATGGGAATTATTGTTGGTTTATCTTTTGCCATTATCGTGGGTTTAGTTTCGGGATTTTATCCTGCGTACAAAGCATCAAAAATAGATCCCATCAAAGCAATTTTTTATACGGAGTAATACGATATAGTGATTACAATTATTGCAATACTTTTTCTGATAGGCATATTGGTTTTTGTTCATGAGTTCGGACATTTCATCGTAGCTCGGCTCAATCATGTCAAAGTTGAGAAATTCTCATTTGGCTTTGGACCAAAACTATTTTCGTGTACTATTGGAGAAACCGAGTATAGAATATCACTCATACCGCTTGGCGGGTATGTTAAAATGTTGGGTGAGAACCCTAATGAAGCATCCGACGGGGAAATTCTTGATAAGAGGAGTTTTAAGCAGAAACGCTGGTGGCAGAAAGCTCTAATCGCTTTTGGAGGACCTTTTGCGAATTTCCTGTTCGCAATTTTGATCCTTGCGCTTACGTACACCATTGGAATAAAAATATATGACATTGCTCCAGTGATAGGCAGAATTTCCGAAGAAGCATATACGGCAATTCCCCTTGAAAGCGAAGATAGGATAGTGAGCATTGATGGAGTTCCAATTACTGGCTGGGCATCCATAATTCAGGAATGGGTAACAAAATCTCCAGATAAAAGGCAAATCACTTATATACGGGATAATGATACACTTTTTACTCAAACGAAAAATTTTTCCTATGAACTTTGGCTTTCGAACATAAAACCTTATGTGCCTGCAATTATCGGAGATGTCTATTATGGATTACCTGCATATCAGGCAGGTTTGAAAAAGGGTGATACCATTGTTAGAATTGAGGATACGGAAATTCATGACTGGTATGACCTGCATGAAATCATAAAAAATAGTGCAGATCGTCCTTTGCATTTTGTAGTGCAAAGAGATGATGAGTTGCTGGAGATGGATATTACTCCGCAAGTAAATATTGAACTTGATGAAAACTTGGGAATAATTGGAATTTCTCAGGTTCTGGAACAGGAATATATTGAGAGTTTCTCTGTGCCAAATTCATTTATATACGCATTTCTTACAACAATAGACATAATAGGTCGGTATTATAGTGGATTATTCAAACTTGTTCAGCATCCGTCTCAAGTTGGTAAAAGCGTGGGTGGTCCTATAATGATCGCATCGCTGACAAGCCAGCAGGTGAAAGAAGGAATCAGTGCATATCTCTCATTTCTCGCAATGGTCAGCATCATCCTGATGATCGTCAACCTGCTTCCGATTCCTGTTCTCGATGGCGGTATGATCATATTCTCGATAATTGAAGGTATAAAAGGTAAACCACTCAAATTAAGCACGCAGTCAGTCCTTCAACGCATAGGTGTAGGAGTTTTACTGTTTATCATGATTTTTGCTTTCTATAACGATATTTCGAGGTCTGTGGGACGATATTTCTCTCTTAAGCGCTCCAATACTCCCACAACTCTCGAAAAACCACAATAGAATGGGCTCTTTGAAGAAATAAGTGGGTTAGTTGAAAATTCAGATTTTAAGTATATCGACCCACTTAAAAATAAAAGGAACCATAAAATGAGTTTCAAGTTCTCATTACATACTCAGGATTCGTTCACTTCAGCTCGCACAGGAGAGCTTATCCTTCCTCACGGCAAGATCAAAACGCCTGTTTTCATGCCTGTGGGAACGCTTGGAACAGTAAAAGCCACTTCTCCGGAAGAATTAGAGAACATCGGATTTGATATAATCCTTGGAAACACTTATCATTTGTATCTACGTCCTGGAGATGAACTTATTAAAAAAGCAGGCGGACTGCACTCTTTTATCAACTGGGACAGAAATATGCTTACTGATAGTGGCGGCTTTCAGGTCATGAGCTTGCAGCAGTTCAGGAAGATCACGGAAGAAGGCATTGGATTTCAATCTCATATAGATGGAAGCTCTCATTTTTTCAGTCCGGAACGAGTAATGGAGATCGAGCACAATCTTGGCGCAGATATCATTATGGTGCTGGATGAGTGTGCGCCTTATCCCTGCACAAAGGAATATGCAAAGGAATCTGCCGATATGTCACTCCGCTGGGCAAAGCGCTGCAAGATCAAACATGAGCAGCTCGGTGGGGAACAGTCCCTTTTTGGAATAGTACAGGGAAGTATTTATGATGACTTGCGAGAAGAGAACGCAAAAGAACTTATCAGCATTGATTTTCCCGGCTATGCCATCGGAGGTTTAGCCGTGGGTGAAAAAAAGGAGGATATGCTACGAATTGTTAACCTGATGGATAGAGTTCTGCCTAAACAGAAACCACGTTACCTTATGGGAGTAGGAACACCCCTCGATCTGCTTGAAAATATTGAACGAGGCATAGATATGTTCGACTGTGTGATGCCCACGCGTCATGCAAGGAACGGGCAGGCATTTACCAGAGATGGCAGACTTACAGTAAGAAACGGTAAATATAAAGAGGATTTCCGTCCGATTCAGGATGATTGCTCCTGCTATGCATGCAGAAATTTCTCTCGCGCCTACATTCGCCATCTTATCAATGTGAAAGAGATACTTGGTGTCCGATTAACGACACTGCATAATTTAACCTTTTATAATACTCTGATCAAAGAAATAAGAGAAGCCATTAACAGTGGCGTTTTCTCACAATACAAAAACAATTTTATCGAAAATTACACACGTTCCGATGATGTCCAATATATATAATTATTAAAAAATGAACACTAAGAAGTCATTTAAAACCACAGAGCACAACTAATCAATTACATGAAACTTGCTAAAATTGATACAGGTTTATTAATGAATTTCAATGTAAAACAATTAAAAGATGGAATTGAAAGATTTAAGTTATAATCCATTATATTCTCTGTGTTCTCTGTGGTTAGATGTATATGTTTTTTGGATAACCTCGTGAAAGGAATATAGAATGAAAAAAGCAAAGATACTCTGGATAGATGATGAAATACAGATGCTCAAACCGCATATAATATTTCTGGAAGAAAGAAATTTCGAAGTGGTTTCAGCATCCAATGGAAACGACGGTATTGCCCTCGTCGAAGAACAAAACTTTGATATCGTACTTCTCGATGAAATGATGCCCGGACTCGACGGACTGGAAACTCTTGTGCAGATCAAGAAGCTCAACGAAAGTTTGCCTGTGGTAATGGTCACTAAGAACGAAGAAGAGGGTTTGATGAACAAAGCGATCGCCCAGCAGATCACAGATTATATCATCAAGCCGATCAACCCCAACCAGATACTGATGTCCCTTAAGAAGATATTGATGTCTGAAGAGATCCGCAGAAACCGGACCGGCGAAGAATATGCGGAATTCTCTGCAAAACTAAATCAAAAACTTTTTGCAGAACCGAACTGGCAGGATTGGATAGATATTTATCGCTCCATTGCAGAGTGGGATCTGAAGCTGGATCAGCTATACTACGAAGATATTATTCAAATGCACTCGTATGAAAAGAAAAATTGCGATACCGAGTTTTCAAACTACATCGCTGCTCATTATGAAGATTTTCTCACTCAATCCGATAGTCCGGTGCTTTCTCCTGATATAGTAAGAAAATACGTCGCCGACAGATTGTACACAAAGAAGGTTGTTTATTTTGTTGTTCTCGACTGTCTGCGACTCGATCAATTCATGATAATCAAGCCCTTTATTGAAGAGCTTTTTAATGTGAAAACCGATTATTATTATTCAATTTTACCCACGTCAACGCCATATTCTCGAAATGCAATTTTCAGCGGTATGATGCCAGGCAAGATAGCGAAAGTGTACCCACAATTCTGGCGCACCAGCAAAGAAGTGGAAAGCAGTCTTAACCGCGATGAGCACTTTTTCATGGATGAACAGATCAAGAAAATGGATATTCCCATGCCACATGGAAGTAAGTATATAAAGGTACTGAATACTGAGGAAGGCGAGTATGTCACAAAAAGGATCCCTTCCTATAAAAAAGAGCGATTGGTCATTCTCGTATATAACTTTTTGGACATGCTGCTTCATCACAGATTTAAAGATGAAATACTTAAAGAAATTATACCTAACGACCGCGCATTGCGTTCGTTAACAAAGCTGTGGTTTTTGAATTCTCAGTTCTATGAGACACTCAAACTCATTGCAAAACAGGATGCGGTTGTCATACTTACAACTGATCACGGATCGATAAAAGTCGAGCATCCAACAAAGGTTATCAGCGATAAGGAAATCTCATCTGGATTGCGCTCAAAACACGGCAAGAATATCACCTGTAATGACAGGCATACTATCAAAGTTTCAGACCCGAAAAGATACGGACTTCCTATCGAAAATGTTGTAGAGAACTTCATCTTTGCCAAAGGTGATCATTACTTTGTGTATCCAACTGCTTATAATGAGTACAAGCGTAAATTCGACGGCACTTATCAGCACGGCGGTGTTTCCATGGAAGAAATGATCCTGCCGGTATCGATCTTAACAACCAAGAAATAAAATGGCTCACGATTCTTATTCTCAGGAATTTACAAGTGGTTCTGAAAACGAAACTTCCCAGATCGCAAAAGATTTTGCTGAAATACTGCAAATGGGTGATGTAGTGGCACTAAGAGGTGAACTGGGCAGCGGGAAAACTTTTTTTGTGAAAAAGGTAGTTGAAAAATTGGGATTTAATGGCTATGTATCAAGTCCAACCTTCACCATCCTGAATATTTATGAAGCTTCGACCTATCTCTATCATTTTGATTTCTACCGCCTGAATAATATCGAAGCAATTGAAAAGATCGGCTTTTACGATCTGCTCACGGAAGATGGGATTTTTTTCATAGAATGGCCAGAAAAAGCTGAAGAACTATTCCCTGATGAATATTTTGAGATAAGATTTGACATTATTAATAGAACTCACAGAAAAATAAGTATAAAGAAAATCACTGGAAATGAGGATGCATTATGTCGAAATTGATGAAAAGTGTTTCCGGCATTCGAGGAATTGTTGGAGACACTCTCACAACGGAACTTGTGCTCTCTTTTGCAAAACGATTTGGAGTGTTTTCCGAACGAGGGAAAATTGTAGTTGGAAGAGATTCCCGAACCACTGGAAAGATGCTGCTCAACGTTGTTTCTGCAGGTTTAGTGTCAGTTGGTGCAGATGTGATCGATCTCGGGATTTGTCCCACGCCTACAATTCTTCTTGCGGCAGAAAATCTCAAAGCTGACGGTGGGATTGCGATCACTGCTAGCCATAATCCACAGGAATGGAATGCACTGAAGCTCATAAATGATCGGGGCACTTTTCTAACAATGGAGCAGTCAAAGGAATTTTGGAATATTTTGGAAAACGATTTGGTTGATCTTGATTGGCAAAGAATTGGCACTTATTCTTTGTATGAAAATGCAATTGATGATCATATACAGGCGATTATGCAACTTCCCTTGATCCAAACGGATAAGATAAAAAAACAAAATTTCAAAGTAGTAATAGATTCCACGAATGGCGCTGGCGGTCTGATGTCACCACTTCTGCTTAAAGCGCTTGGCTGTGAAGTGATAGAGCTGTATTCAAAACCGAATGGAATGTTCTCACGCATTGCAGAACCGGCAGCACAAAATCTTGGCGCTCTGGAAGATGAAGTTATAAAACACAAAGCTGATATCGGCTTTGCAACAGATCCTGACGTAGACAGATTGTCAATTGTTTCAAATAACGGGACTGCACTTGGCACAGAATATACACTCTTACTGGCTGAAAAGTATGTGCTCTCACAAAAGAAGGGAAATATTGCTACGAATTTGTCCTCCTCGATGGCTTCAGATGTGATCGCAAAGGAACATGGAGTGGAGATCTTTCGGTCACCTGTAGGTGAGATCAACGTTGCAGAGGTAATGAAAGAGCACAATTGCGTGATAGGCGGCGAAGGTAATGGAGGAATCATTCTTCCTGATCTCCACTTCACACGTGATGCTCCGCTTGGCATGGCTCTTATTCTCTCATATATGGCAACTTCAGGGAAAAAAATCTCTGAATTGGCAGCAGAAATACCAAAATACTATATGCATAAAACCAAGCTCGATCTTGCAGAAAATATTGATTTTGATGAAGTGAGTGAGCGAATTCTGGAGGATTTTTCTGATAAAAAACTTGATACACAGGACGGCATCAAAATAATTGACGCAGACTTCTGGATTCATATCAGGAAATCAGGTACTGAACCGATCGTCCGTATCATTGCTGAAAGCTCATCTGAAGAAGGATCAAATAAACTATGTAAGCAAATAATTCAAAGATATTTCGGGTAAAAAATTATGGATCAATTTACTACATGGCTGCATAATCTTACGAATATCGAACAGGATATTATGGGCAAGATCGTCATATCGATAATTGTCATTGTTGTACTAAAGATCATTCATCTGATCGTGCTCAAAATCATGTTGAGAAATATTGAGGAAACCCGCAAACGCTACCGCTGGAAGAAGACCCTGACATATATTTTTGTGTTTATCGGGTTTTTACTTCTGGGACGCGTGTGGCTTCAAGCATTTCAATCTCTTGCGACCTTTCTTGGTTTGCTCACTGCAGGTCTGGCAATAGCGCTTAAAGACATTATCACAGACATGGCAGGTTGGGTCTTTATTGTGTGGCGCAGACCTTTCGATGTGGGTGACAGAATACAGGTGGGTGAGCATGCAGGAGATGTGATCGACATACGGCTCTTCCAGTTCAGCTTACTGGAAATCCGTAACTGGGTTGATGCAGACCAGAGCACCGGACGAATCATACATATTCCTAATAGCCGAGTTATCAATCATGGGCTTGCCAATTTCAGCAAAGGATTTCAATATATTTGGGACGAGATCCCGGTGCTGATCACCTTTGAGAGTAACTTGCGAAAAGCAAAAATGATCCTTCAACAGATCGGGAACAAGCACGCAGAGCATATCACACCCCATGCGGAACGCAGGATCAAAGAAGCCTCTCGCAAATTCATGATATTTTATAAAAATCTTTCTCCAACAGTTTATACAAGCGTTAAGGACTGCGGCGTGCTTCTGACCATTCGTTTTCTCTGCGAGCCCAAACGCAGACGTGCCAGCGAACATGCGATATGGGAGGATATTCTGATTGCTTTCAACAGTATCGAGGGCATAGATTTCGCCTACCCGACAAAGAGAATTTATTACGAAAACCTCAAAGATTTTTCTATGAAAAGTTCTGAAAAATTAGCAGATATAGATGAAAAAACAAATAAGGGAGAAGAGAATGACAATGTATGACAAGGATTCAGAAAAATACAAAAGAGCAAGAATACGGGTTGATGAGATCAGGGGATTTTGGTCACATCTTGCAGTGTATATTATAGTGAATATTGGAATATTCATTATCAATATGTTAACCTCTCCACATCACTTATGGTTCTATTGGCCTCTTCTTGGATGGGGAATTGGCTTGTTTGCACACAGCTTCCATGTATTTTGCGCACAGGGTATATTTGGCAAGGATTGGGAGGAGCGTCAGATCAAGAAATATATGGATAAGAGAGGTCAATAAGATTACTCTTAATTTATTTCTATATCGTTAGTTAAAAACAGTTTCTTATATTTTAGTTTAGATAATATTGAGCTGATTTTTTGCTTCTATGAGATCATCTTCTATACCGAAAAAGGAATGGAATATACCACAGAGAACACAGAGACCACAGAGGGAATTCAACTGATGATAAAGTAATTCCCAATAAAAAGGGCATGTCATTGTATATTGACTACAAATATAATAAAATTATAGATATAGTCATGCAAACAGAGATAGAAAGGAATAAGGGAAGGTGAGCAAGCTTATCATGTCATTGGTTTTACAGACCGCAGGGAATGTTAAGCCCACCTTCCACGAATCTGAACAGTACATTAGGTTAGAAACCTGGATAATGCACAATGATAGATTACCTATTCCTTACAATCTTTGTAAAGGAGTTTAGATGAAAGAGCTAACAGCCGGAATAGACGTCTCAAAAGAGACACTTGATATTTCTCTTTATAATGGAGGGAAGCATGATAATATTACCATCGCTAACAACAAGAAATCTTTTGTGAAATTTCTTAAGAAATATTCATCAGACGATCTTCAGATAGTGATGGAAGCTACGGGTATCTATCATTTAAGGATTGCCTTGGAAGCTCACGATTTGGGATATTTCGTATCAGTAGTAAATCCATTGATCATAAAGTGTTATGGCGAGATGAAGATGTTAAGGGCAAAGACAGACAGGGTAGATGCGCGGCTTATTGCGGAATATGGCTATGAACAGAGTCCTAAAGAATTTACACCACACTCAGATGATCGTATGGTATTGTTCCAGTTATTAAAAGCTATTGAAGATTTATATAAGACTCGCACCGAGTTCAGGAATCGGCTTGAATCCTATACCCATGGATATCCGGTATCGAAGGAAGTTGGAAAGACTTATCGGTCGATGGTTCAGAAGATAGATCGTGAGATAGAGAGGCTTAAGAAAAAGCTTCAGGATTCTCTTGATACTCATTTTCCAGATCAGTCATCGAAGCTGACCTCTATCAAGGGGGTCGGCAAGATGACGGCATCAATGATCATGGTTTTTTACGGTAATTTTGAGCAATTTGAGACAGCAAAACAAGCAGTGTCCTTTGCTGGGCTTAATCCACATCCGAGACAATCTGGAACGAGTGTAAAAAGAGGTTCCAGCATAAGTAAGAGAGGACATGCTTTGATACGTAAGACTCTTTACATGAGCGCATTGAGTGCAAAGAAACATAATCCTGTTTATCGAGAATATTATGAACGTTTATTAGCATCAGGTAAATCAAAGAAAGTCGCTCTTGTTGCAGTCGCACATAAATTACTACGTCATATCTTTGCTATCGTTAAATATGATAGAGAATGGGACCCTCAATATGCAAAATAAGTTGACTTCGAAACACAGTACATTCCTGAGAAAGCTTGTCCTCCGCCAGCTGGCGGATTGGGGACGGGAATCCAGTATTTTCGCCTTCTCTGAACTCCATTGCCTGCTGGCTGATGAAGTCCAGGAATGCTTAGTGTAAGTAAAATGTTATCTCAAGTAGAGAATGGAACTATAATTATTTTCTTAATGATAGTTGATGAAATCAACTAGAGAATTGTAGTCAGTGAATAGCTGTCACAGCTTTTAGCGTAGTTCTCTCAGATAATCTGCGAGTTTTTTCGCGACTTCTTCTGGCTCACCTTCGAGCATCATTGTTTTCTTTTCCATAGTTGGAGTATATATCTTTTCTACCCATGTGGGAGAGCCATTGAGTCCAACCCTTTCTTCGTCAAGATCGAGGTCTTCAAATGTCCAGACCGGTATTTCCGCTTTTTTCGATTTCATTTTTGTCCGCAGAGAGGGCAGGCGCGGTTCATTGATATCTTTAACGACAGTAAGCACGATCGGGAGTTGTGATTCGATCACATCAAAGCCATCTTCCATCATTCTATGAGCTACGATTTTGCCATTCTCAATAGCATCGATCTCTTTTACAAAAGCGATCTGCGGAATATCAAGATTGCGTGCAACTCCCGGACCAACCTGAGCAGTATCTCCATCAATCGCCTGTTTGCCAAACAGAATTATATCATAATCACCGAGTTTTCGTATGGCTGCGGAAAGTGTGTAACTTGTTGCCAGAGTGTCCGATCCGGCAAATTTTTTATCGGAGATCAAAATTGCATTATCCACGCCAATAGCCAGTGCTTCACGCAGTGCATTTTCTACTTGTGGAGGTCCCATACTGATGACTGTAACAGTACCTCCGTGAGCTTCCTTAATGCGCAATGCCTCTTCCAAAGCGTACATATCAAATGGGTTGATGATGCTTTCCACTCCTTCACGAATAAGTGTATTGTCTTCTGGATTTATCTTAACATCCGTGGTATCCGGAACCTGCTTTATACAGACTATTATATTCATCAAATCTCCTAACTCGGATAAACCCCGTAGGATAATTATTTTAACGAGGTAAATCCAGCATGATAGCTATCCAACAGGGTAAACCGAAACCAAAGAATTAGCAACGAACCTGTCTTCGTTACACTACGCCACGGCAGGCAAAACGAACAAAATCTAACAAAAAATAAAAAAAG
>ASNI01000063.1 GCA_000404785.1 Cloacimonetes bacterium SCGC AAA252-N17 | reverse complement strand
CCCTGTTACACTCTATACATTCTATAACGAGCAACTCCAAAATCAGCAATTGAAAAATTTGACAAGGATTTAGAGTCATGATGATTGAGTTCAAGGTTTTTATATGGAAATTAAAATTATCAAAAATGGAAATTTATCCAAAATATGTAACTGCGATAAGGAAATTACTCCCTTATTGCTTATGAAGAAGGAACGCCTTCAGTTTCAATATGTAGTTGTTGCAGTGAAGATAGATAATATTCTTTACCCTCTTGATCATATTATCGATTCCGGCTGCACCGTAGAATATGTGCATATCGGCACGAGAGAAGGTTTGCGCATCTATCAGAATTCGCTTATCTTTGTTTTTATGCGTGGGGTAAATGAGCTTTTTGAGCGTCCCAAAATCCAGGTAAAGCATTCTCTTGGTGATGGCTGTTATATTGAAACTTTTTCCCGATTTCTGCTCACTAAAGATGACGTGGATAAGATAAAAAAGAGAATGGAGCACTTGATAGCTGAGGATGAAACTTTCGAGACTTTATATCTTTCTAAAAGACGGGCATATCAATACTTTGAAAAAGACGAGATCAAGCTTCAACTTTTAAAATACTGCCCTAAAAATAACATTCTCATTTATAAATATGCAGAGCTTTATGATTTCTTTAACGGACCCCTTGTTCCTTCAACGGGCTATCTTAAACTTTTCGATCTGAAATATGTACCACCAGGTCTTATACTGAGATTTCCTACTGTGGATTATCCGGACAGGATCGGAACCTTCCGTCCTTTGCCCAATTTGCTAAAGATCTTCACTGAATATGAGCGCTGGGGCAACATACTCAATCTCTCATACGTTGCATCGCTGAACCAGAAAGTGGAAAATTTTGAGATAAATGAGATTATTCAGGTTTCCGAAGCACTACATGAGAAAAAAATCGCTGAAATTGCCGAAGAGATTCATCAAAAAAGAAATTCTGGAATTGTTGTTCTGATATCGGGACCTTCAGCATCAGGTAAAACCACCTTTGTGAAACGGCTCGCAATTCAGTTGAAAGTGACTGGACTCTCATCTTTTGTGACCTCTCTTGATAACTATTTCCTTGATAGAGAAAAAACTCCAAGAGATGGGCAAGGTGAATATGATTTCGAATCAATTAATGCGCTTGATAAAGAACTTATTAATAATCATATTGAACATCTGCTCGAAGGAAAGGAAGTCGAAATCCCCAAGTACAATTTCAGAGACGGAAAACGTGAAGAGCACGGTACGAAATTCCATATCAGTAAAGATCAAATAATAATTTTAGAGGGAATTCACGGATTGAATGACGTTCTGACACCATCTATAAAAAGAAAAAATAAATATAAAATCTATGTTAGTGCACTCACACAACTGAACTTAGATAATCTAAATCGAATTTCAACTTCAGACACGCGCATTATTCGCAGAATTGTCCGCGATACATTTTTCCGTGGGTATGATGCAGAACAGACCATCAAACGCTGGGATTCCATTCGGGCAGGAGAAAGAAAATTTGTTTTCTCCTTTCAAGAGGAAGCGGATGTCATGTTCAATTCTGCACTTGTGTATGAACTTGGCGTTTTAAAAAGGATCGCAATTCCAGAATTGATGAAGATCACACAGGAAAGTGAACAATATTCGGAAGCACAAAGATTGATAAATTTACTCTCTTTCTTTGTAACCATTCCGGAAATACCCATTCCCCGAAATTCTATTTTACGAGAATTTATAAAGGGTAGTAATTTCGACTACTAGGATCTATGAAAGAAAAAATATTACATGAAAGTTTAACTTTTGATGACGTTCTCCTTATTCCGGGAAAATCATATGTGCTTCCACGGGATGTGGCTTTGAAAACAAGACTCACGCGGCATATCTCGCTTAATATCCCAATTATCAGCGCAGCTATGGATACAGTGACCGAGTCAAAGATGGCTATTGCTATGGCAAAAGAAGGTGGTATAGGTATTATTCACAAAAACCTGACCATTGAGCAGCAGGCATCCTTCGTGCAAAAAGTGAAACGTTCGGAAAGCGTTATTATACATAATCCTATTACTCTCACTCCCAATGCCCGTCTGCAGGATGCTCACGATGTAATGCAGGAGCATAATATCTCAGGAATCCCAATTGTTGAGAGGAATAAACTCGTTGGAATAATCACAAACAGAGACATGATGTTTGAGGATGATCTTTCAAAAAAAGTATCTGAATTGATGACATCACAAAATTTGGTCACTGCTTTGGACGGCATCTCTCTGGAAGATGCAACAACCCTATTGCACAAACACCGTATTGAAAAGCTGCTTCTTGTTGATGACTCCTACTCTCTTAAAGGTTTGATAACTGTGAAAGACATAATGAAAAGCATCAAATATCCCAATGCTGCCAAGGACGAAGAAGGAAGACTTCTTGCCGGTGCAGCGATCGGCGTAGGTGGAGATTATCTTGAACGTGCTCAGGAACTCATCAATGCTGATGTGGATGTGATAGTCATAGATACAGCTCATGGGCATAGCGTGAAAGCCATGGAAGCGATGAGAAATTTGCGAAGGAAGTTTCCCAATCAAAATATTATTGCAGGAAATGTCGCCACGGCTGAAGCTACAATGGATCTTATTAAGACCGGAGTTGACGCAGTGAAGGTGGGAATTGGACCGGGTTCAATTTGTACCACACGAGTGATTGCAGGCGTGGGAGTTCCTCAGCTTACAGCGATATTAGAGTGTGCAAAAGCAGCACAAAACGAAGTGCCCATTATTGCAGACGGTGGCATCAAATATTCCGGCGACATTGCCAAAGCAATTGCTGCCGGAGCAAATGTTGTGATGATCGGCTCGCTCTTTGCCGGTACTGATGAAAGCCCTGGTGAGGATGTAATTTATGAAGGAAGACGATATAAAACCTATCGCGGTATGGGCTCTATCGGAGCAATGAAAGCCGGGAGTAAAGATAGATATTTTCAGGATGATGTGAAAACGAGCAATCCAACCGAGAGCATCAAACTCGTCGCCGAAGGTATAGAAGGACGAGTTGAATATAAAGGGCCTCTCTCGGATTATATTTTCCAATTACTTGGAGGACTAAAAGCAGGAATGGGCTACTGTGGAGCTGCAACAATTGAGGAAATGAGAAACAAAACAGTTTTTACAAAAATTACCTCAGCATCCCTTAAAGAAAGCCATCCTCATGATGTATCAATAGTAAAGGAAGCACCGAACTATCAAAGATAGGTTGTCGCGGAGCGAAGAGCGAAGAGGGGACAGCGGGGAGCGTGGTGCGAAGAGGTAAATGCATAAAGCAGGAGGTGTTAAATGACTGAAAACAAATTAAACAGAAAAAGACTTGTTTTAGATCATTCTGATCTTGAATTATACAAGATAGCTTTTCAAGCAGCAATGGACATTTTTCATTTGTCGAAAAAGTGGCCAATTGAAGAGAGATATTCATTGACAGATCAGATCAGACGTTCTTCTCGATCAGTGTGTGGTAACATTGCCGAAGCATGGAGAAAACGTAGATATTCTGCACATTTTGTCAGCAAACTAAGCGATTCAGATACTGAAGCTGCTGAAACCATTGTGTGGTTGGAATTCGCCTGTGAATGTGGTTATCTCAACAAAACAGAATATGAAGAATTGTTAGATAAATATGATCATATATGTAGAATGCTAACTAATATGATGAAGAGCGCAAACAAATGGTGTAAAAATTTTTAAAATTTATTCGGAACTTACACAAGAACTAAATCTCGCCGCTCGCTCCACGCTCTACGCTTCACGCTTCACGTTCTTCGAATATCCCCCCATATCAACTTATGCAACTGCATATTCAATCTAATAGGCAGCTTAGTTTCCAAAATCCATTCAGATAATTCTTTTCTATCTAATTTTTCATAAACTGGAGAAAATAGGATTTGATACTTTAGCAAATCATACTTCTCAATAATTTGTAGCGACCAATCAAAATCCTGCTTGTCTTCAATTACAAATTTCAGCTCATCCCGATCATTGAAATATTTGATGTTATCCCATAAAATCGAATTGCACATTCCGCTTGAAGGAGTTTTAAAATCAACGATCTTAATGACTTCTTTCGGAACATCTTTTAACGAAATTGAGTTATTGGTTTCCAGCAAAACATCATAATTTTCTTTTAACAAAAGCTTCATGAGCTCTATGGACTTAGCTTGCAGGAGCGGCTCCCCACCGGTAATTTCAACTAGTTTAACAGGATGATATTTCTCAACTTCTTTAACAATATCTTCAATAGATAGTGTAAATTCCGGCTCATAGGCATACTGAGTATCACAGTAAGTGCAGCGCAAATTGCAACCGGCAAGGCGCACAAAAACACAAGGGAGTCCAGCGTATGAGGACTCCCCTTGCAAACTATAAAAAATCTCAGATAATTCCATTAAAAGGGCAGATAATCAAAGTGCTTTTTATATCCTAACTTTTTTTCTATCTTTTTAAGGATATCTTCAGGATGTCCTGTCACGAACATCTTGCTGCCATTGCATTCAAAGAGATAATAATCCTTTGCATCCCAGGAGAAATATTTCAGATATTCGACCTTTCCGAAAATCGGTTTTCCGACAGACATGAGCAGTTCAATACCGCAGGTATTCAGTGTCACAAAATTTTCGTAAGGGTCTTTTTTATTCATTCTGGTCAGAAGCAGATTAGCATCAACGTCTGGCTCGATCTTACCCTTATAAGTATCGAGCATAAGCGCTTTTGCAGAATTTTCAGTCACCATTTTGAAAAGTGTTTCATTAGGAATCTCGGGGAATGTCTGCTTCGTGTATATGATCTCTTTAAATAAATTTGTACTTCCTGATAATGTCGAATCCGTACCAAGACATATATTGATCCCCAACTTTAGAACAGTATCAATATCCAGTGTAATTCCAAGCAGATAGATATTAGAGTTCGGACACCATGCAATGCTCGCTCCAGTTGCTTTAAGCTGTTTAAACTGTTCTGTTGTAAGCGCCGTACAATGAACAAAAATTGAATTGCTCTTAAGCAGACCCTGTTCCACCAATTCGTCAAATTCGCCTCGTGAAAGATCATCGCTGCCCTCTGCCAGATGAATGATAAAGGGAATTTTCCCTCTAGTTTTTTTCATCTCTTCAGAAAGCTCATCCCCACCCCACCAGTTTTTGCCAGTAATGGAATGTCCCTGCTGAAAATCAGATATAACTTTTATTGGAAAGGATTGATAGTATTCGTCCTTCTGGCGCGGTACGTGATCCTGAATAATAGTCACGCCGGAAAAGATATTTTTATATACACCAAGCATTGCAAGATCCAGTCCGGCTTCTTCCATAAGATGACTCATCGGTGTTTTCAGGTATTTATCACGCTCTTTTACAGGATCAGAGTCGTTGAGTTCTTTGACCCAGATGTTTGTGTTTGTATAAGGTCTGCCTGGCGCACCTTTCGGTACCCAGTTCCCAACTAAATGATCGTGAATATTGATAAGAGAGGGATAGGCAACAAGACCAGTACAATCTGCATGTATCTTATCATAGGATTTATCAGAATATTTACCATTTGTCACATAGAGATTATTCACTCCATGCTCTTTGGCATTCTTCACAATTAAAACATTTGTAAATTCCATGGTTACCAACTTTATTTTACATAAAATTATTATCTAGAAAGCTGCTTTACAAGCTGGGGGATCACTTCAAAGAGATCGCCCACAATGCCGACATCTGCAACCTTGAAGATTGGAGCATCTTTATCCTTATTGATCGCAATAATAATATCTGATGACTGCATGCCAACGAGATGTTGAATTGCGCCGGATACTCCACAAGCGATATAGATCTTTGGTTTGACTGTCTTACCTGTCTGCCCGACTTGGTGAGAATACTGTATCCAACCGGCATCAACAGCAGCTCTGGATGCGCCAATTGCAGCGCCCAGTGCAGAGGCAAGCTCTTTTATCAAAGAAAAATTTTCAGCACATTTGATCCCGCGTCCACCTGTCACAATGATATCGGCATCAGTAATTTTCACACTTTGAGTTTCATCTTTTATAAATTTAAGAAATTTAGACAAGAATTTAGTTGCATCAAATGTAACTTTTTCCTGAATGATCTGCCCTTTTCGAGTTTCATCCTTTGGCAGAGGATCAAAAACTTTGTGCCGAACAGTTGCCATTTGGGGACGATAATTCGTGGTTCGAATCTTTGCCATGATATTACCGCCAAAGGCAGGTCTGGTCTGTATAAGCTCTTTTGTTTCGGGATCGATTTCAAGATCGGTGCAGTCAGCGGTCAAACCGGTTTGAAGTTCAACAGCAAGTCTTGGAATAAAAGAGCGACCTATTGCAGTAGCTCCGCTGAGAACTATCTCCGGCTTGTATTTGTTCACAATATATGCAAGCGCTTGCGTATAGGGTTCATCAAGAAAATTCTCAAGAAATTTATCATCAACAACTATCACTTTATCAGCACCATGATGGATAAGACCTTCCGCTTGGTCATGAAAATCATATCCAAGCAACACTGCTGTGACCTCTTTCTCAAGGGAATCTGCAAGCTCTTTTGCTTTGCTGAGTATCTCAAAAGTGATAGGCATGACTGTGCCATTTTTCTGTTCTGCAAAAATCATCACACCTGAATAATCTGTAAAATTTGCTGATTGCTCCTGCTCCTTTTCGATTACTATTGCATAAACAGGACATTCCGGCACACATGCTCCACACAGCGTGCAGGCATTCAGGTCAATAACTGCTATCTTATTAACAAGTGTTATTGCCTGATATGGACAAACAGGTATACATTTACTGCAACCAATACATTTTTCTTGAATTATTTCTATCAATCTGCCTCCGCTCTGGAAAAAAAGAATGGTAATTTTTTCGTCAAGTTACTCGATTTCATAAAATCTATTTGAAAAGGAAAAATATATACACAACGTAGATGGCAATGAGGGTAAAACCCTGAATACGCCCGATACTTTTGAGAAATCGTGAAAAGGCAAAAAACAGCAGCGAAACGAAAAGACATACAGCCGCATCCCTCACTACATCCGAACCAAGCTCTATAGGTTTTATTGTTGAAGCAATACCAAGGACGAACAAAATATTGAAAATATTACTGCCTACAATATTCCCAATTGCGATCGAGACCTTGCCTTTTATGACTGCCACGATCGAAGTTACTATCTCCGGTATCGAGGTTCCCAGCGCAACAACAGACATTCCGATGACCTTATCGCTCACACCCCACAAAGCAGCAATTTTAGTTGCATTCTCTACTGCAAGATGCCCACCGTACGCAATGGATGCTCCGCCCAAAATTGTTAGAAATAAATTTTTAAAAAGCGGGGATTGCAATTCTACATTATCATGATTCTCTTTGCGATCCTGCTTCGCCATGCGGTATAAATAAAAAAGAAAACCGATAAAAAGCAACAGGAATATAATTCCTTCTATACGAGATACAACCACAAAACCTGTTTTTTGAGATGAAAAATTTATCACAAAAAGCATCATAAGAATAGTGATGATGATCATGAAGGGATTTTCTTTTCTGATGGTGCTGCTCTCAAAATGAAGGGGTTTGATCAACGCAGCAATACCGATCGCAAGACAGATGTTCGCAATATTGCTGCCTACTACATTTCCGAAAGCAATACCATTTACGCCTGCAAGTGACGCCTTTATACTTACTGCTGCTTCCGGCGCACTTGTGCCGATCGCTGCAATGCTCAAACCAATAAAGAGTGGCGAAACTCTGAGATATTGTGCAATGCTCGATGCGCCTTCAATGAAAAAATCCGCACCCTTTGCAAGCAACACAAAGGCAACCACAAGCAGAATATATGGTATCAATCTACACCTCGATCCATTCTGTGGGCTGATGCTGCCCTGCAACAAACAAGTTGCACTTTGCTTTTTTACTCGCAAGAAATCTTTTCATTGCTGAATACGCAAGCTCCGGTTCGTTATTTGTCTCACTGAGATGAGCAAGTACAATATTCTTCAAGCCATCATGTAGGATTTCGTCAACAAGCTCGGATGCCTGCAGGTTTGAAAGATGTCCATTCTTGCCCTTGACACGCTGCTTGAGCCACCATGCATAGGAACCATTAATGAGCATATCAATATCGTGATTACTTTCTAGGATGATAGTGCTTGGACTCTTCATTTTCTGTTTGACCAGCTTAGTCGGATAACCGAGGTCCGTAAGAACTGCTAGCTTGGAAGCATTGCTGCGTTCCGAGATCAAAAAGCAGGAATTATCAGCACTATCATGAGGAACGGAAAAGGGTTCGATCAAAAAATTCTGCATGGTGAATCGTGTCCCATTTTCGAAAAAATTTACCTCTCTGATACGACCAAACCGACTTTCGCCTGCTATGTATGTACTTTCATTCACATATAAAGGAATTCCAAGGTGGCGAACCACAGCTCCAGCACCTTTTATATGATCCGAATGCTCATGAGAAATAATGACAGCTTGAATATTCTGAATTGGGAAATCTATGTCAAAAAGTATCTCTTTGAGACGCTTCAAGCTCAGTCCTGCATCAACCAGTATTGCTGATTCCTGACTGGAAACCAGAATGCAGTTTCCTTTACTTCCGCTTGCTAAAACTCGAACTTTCATAATAATTGAGAGATGAATTCTTAGAAAAAGGGATGGTTGTCAATGTTATCATTCATAAACCATGCATACCCCCAAAAAAATTCTCCTCTCATTCCCAAGCCCCAGCTTGGGAATGCATAATAGATTCCCGATCCCCAATCCGCCAGATGGCGGAGGACTATCGAGAATGACATCCCTTTTTTTATTTTAGGTTTCCGAAACAAAATTGAGTAGTAATTTCCCACTTAAAATATTTCGTAATCCATTTATTCATGGGCTCTACAGAAAATGTGTACCAAATTTTTGGGGGTATCCCTGTATCATTCATAAACTTGTGCATGAAATAAAAAAATATAAAACAGATGGAAACATCTTTAGTCACTTAATTCTAAAATCCTTGCATTTTTTGGCAAAAGATTTTTAGCAACTAACTCCAGTTGAATAGAAAAAAGATTCAACGGAGCAGGCA
>ASNI01000062.1 GCA_000404785.1 Cloacimonetes bacterium SCGC AAA252-N17 | reverse complement strand
TTTGAAATAGAAAATGTTGGTGGAGGTACATTGACTGGAACTATCACAACTCCGGATTGTTTTACAGTCATGGAATCAGGTGGTACTACTCCTGTAACAGTACTTAACTACAGTCTAACAAGCGGAGAAAGTCAGGAATACGATCTGATATTCTGCCCGAATGTTGCTCAAATTTATAACGAGCCGGTTTCTGTATCAGTATTTCCACTTCAGCAGGAATATATTAATGTCTATGGAGAAGGTATTCCTCAAATCGGTCTTGATGATCCTGAATACTTCTATGAAACCAGACTTCTCGGCAATTTCCCGAATCCTGTAGTAAATGCTACTGTGATCTCATATCAGCTCAAAGGAAGCGCTCAATTACAGGATGTTTTTATTGATATCTATAATATTCACGGAAATTATGTCACTACGATCAAAGGTAAAAAAGGGAGAGCTCTTTTGGACTGCACTCAGCTTGGAAATGGTGTTTATCTTTACAGATTGCATCACGAGGACGCAGTTCAGATTAAAAAAATGGTAATACTAAAATGAAAGATGAGAAGCGTACAAAACAGGCAAAGTTCAATATAAAGGTGAAAAATTTTTCAAAAACCGAACCGCTTTTTATTAAAAGGGTAATTCAGTCTAATGAATATAAAGAAATGAGGTAACATGGAACTATCTACAAGAGCTATTGAAATACAAGCATCACCGATAAGGAAACTTGCTCCCTTTGCCGATGCCGCAAAAGCAAAAGGCATACACGTTTATCATCTCAATATTGGGCAGCCGGATATTGAAACTCCTAAAGAGATCATGAATGTGTATAAACATTTCGATGAAAAAGTGCTGTGTTATGGTCCTTCACAGGGATTACTTAAGTACAGACAAAATCTTGTAAATTATTATAGCAAACATCATATTCCAATCAAAACAGAGGATCTGATCGTGACAACTGCCGGTTCAGAGGCAATTATTTTTGCACTTCTGGCAACCTGTAATGTGGGAGATGAAATCATAGTTCCGGAACCCTTCTATACAAACTATAACGGGTTTGCAACTATTGCAGGTGTGAAGATCAAACCGCTCACCACCTATGCTGAAGAAGGATTTGCCTTACCTTCAAATGAGAAAATCATAGAATGCATCACAGATAGGACAAAAGCAATTCTTTTTAGTAATCCGGGAAATCCGACCGGCGCTGTTTATCTCAAAAACGATCTTGAGCGATTAGCAGACATTGCCCTGAAGTACAACCTCTATCTTATCTCTGATGAAGTGTATAGAGAATTTGTGTACGATGGTCTTTCACATACAAGCATTCTTCATATCAATGGCATCGAAGACCGCGCAATTATGGTTGACAGCATATCCAAGCGATACAGTGCATGCGGCGCGAGAATTGGTTGCATCATTTCCAGAAATCAGGTGTTAATGCATGCAATTCTGAAATTTGCACAGGCGCGGCTCTGCCCTCCTACGATTGATCAACTTGCAGCAAATGCAGCAGTGGATATCGAAGATGCATATTTCATCAACATACTGCATGAATATGATAAACGAAGAAATATCGTGTATAATGAAGTCCAGCAAATCGAAGGAGTGGTTTGCATCAAACCTGAGGGTGCATTTTATATTATCGTAAAACTGCCCATCGATGATGCTGAGGATTTTGCCAAATGGATGCTTGAGGAGTTTTCAGACAATAATGAGACTGTTATGTTCGCGCCGGCAGAAGGATTTTATGCAACTCCCGGTCTGGGCAGAAATGAAGTCCGCCTGGCATATATTTTAAATGAGAATGCACTCAAACGTGCAATGTTCCTCTTCCGAAAAGGATTAAAGGAATATATGGAAAAAAGAAATTAATCGGAGTTTTGTATATGAACAAAATACTTTTGATCGGATTGATAATATCACTTGTAATAATTTCTGGCATTATTGTTGGTTTTTTCATCAAGAGAAAGGTTGATTTAGTAACTTAATTCTATAATTCTGCTATATTTTGGCAAAATAATTTCATCTAATTCTGTGATGCCTTTTGTAGATAGGATTCACACGGTTATAATTTATAATCAACTTTTTCATTCGTGTTATTTCGTGTTAATTCGCCTGTCACGGCGTAGTGTAACGAAGACGGATGGTTACATCTTTTTCGGTTTATCCGAGTTAGGTGAACAATAGTGTTTACTTTTAAGCATCTTTTTACTAACTTTTGCTTTGGCTTTTTTTCAAGAATATTGAGCTCATAAAAAAGCCGTGTCATTCCCGATCTGATCGGGAATCCAGTATTATCATAAGATAATGATGCAATGAGTGCTTTATATGCATGACATGACTATTCAGCTTCATTCATCAAACCATTCTTCAGATAGGTCTTTCCATTCAGGATTTTCTTTTTCAATCAGTTCAAGTTTCCATTTTCTATTCCGTTTCTTCAGTTGCTTTTCTCTTTGAATCGCACTTCTCACATCATTTGTCATTTCATAGTGAACAAGTTTGTCAACACTATATTTTTTAGTAAAACCTCCGATGAGTTTATTCTTGTGCTCATACATTCTTCTTTCTAAATTGTTTGTTACTCCAATGTAGAGTGTGCCGTTTCTTTTGCTTGCAAGTATGTACACGAAGTAATTTTTATCCATATGATTAAACTAACTATATAACTTTTCTGGATTCCCAATCAAGTTGGGAATGACAATTGGGAGAGAGCATTTTGGGGGTGAATAACACATCGCTTTTTCATAAGTTCATACAATTTAATTATAGCTATAGAACCAAATTAGTCACTTAATTCTATAATTCTGTTATATTTTGGCAAAAGAATTTTTAGCAACTAACTCCAGTTGAATAGAAAAAAAGATTCAACGGAGCAGGCAAACACTAACAACAACGAACTTTTTTTATTTTTTGTTAGATTTTGTTCGTTTTGCCTGCCGTGGCGTATTGTAACGAAGACAGGTTCGTTGCTAATTCTTTGGTTTCGGTTTACCCTGTTGGATAGCTATCATGCTGGATTTACCTCGTTAAAATAATTATCATACAGGGTTTATCCGAGTTAGGTATTAAATCGAAATCAATTAATTGAAATTCATAAAATCCAAATTTTCCTTGATATTTATTGACAATCTGTACCATTACAATTTTGTAACACTCAAAACATGCTGGAGGTAGTATGAAAAATAAATATACCGTTTTATTAATTTTGTTATTTTTTATAACTATTCCACTGTATGCTCAATCAATAATCTGGGAAGAAGATTTTGAGACAAATCCGGGCACTTGGACAATGGATCAGAATTGGAGCATTCAGAGTGGAGCACTTATGCTATCGTGGACACCTACAGTTGCACCTTACGATTTGAGCGCTATATCTCCTCCAATAAATTTACCTTCAAATGTAGGCGATCTGATCGTTTCTCAATTTATTGATGAGTATTTAACCAATAACGGAGAAGTTGCAAATATTGAACTGATCCATCCGGGAGGAACAACCATTCTGTAGAGCTTTGATCTGGTTGGCAATAACTGGGGATATTCGGGTGGTAAAGATATCAGTTTCTCATTATTCCCATACGCAGGACAGCAGGTTCAGATAAAGTTCCGAAGCTACGGGGGAAGCACCTACAATTTTGATTACTGGTACATCTATAATGTTGCGATCAATGCTTTTCTGGATCATGATCTTGCTGCAACGAACATCTCCGGCAATAATGTTCTGAATGTTGGTCAGCAAGGGTTATGGCATATAACAGTGAAAAATACTGGATTGAATACAGAAACAAGCTATGAAGTAAGTCTTATTCGGAACCCGGGGATCATACTTAGCACAACTTCAGGAATAACTCCGATTAATCCTGACGAAGAGGTGATCTATGATTTCAACTGGACACCGGATATAAGCGAAGTGGTCGAACTCCACGGTCATGTGGATTTGACCGGTGATGAATTTCTTGATAATAACACTACGAATCCCTTCCAGGTAAATATCTATCCTGATAATCCTATTCATGTGCTTATGTGGGATAATGATAATAATTCTGATATAGAAGGCATTGGAACACAGGTTTTTCTTCAAAATGCGCTTACTGCTAATAACGTAACCTACGATACTTTCACTTACCTTCCTGCCGATCTTTCACCTTATGATGCCATTTTTGTTGCTCTTGGCATCTATTGCGTAGGATGAGGTACTACACCTCCAGGTTCCGTCGGAACCTCTGATCAAGCTACTTTAATTAACTACCTTAACGCCGGAAACCCAATATATATTGAAGGTTCGGATTTCGGTTATTCACATCAGGGAACAGCGTTCTTAACCAGTTTTGGATGTTCCTTCTTAGCAAATACCACACAAAGTGTCGGAACAATGACAGGCGTCTCAGGGACAATCGGAGACGGATATGTATTTCCTTTCACTCCAAACAATGATGCAAATTACTCTGTTGACGAAATAGGTGGTCTTCTCAGACGTGTTGCTTTTACTTCTGATGGCGGATTTTCACGTACTATTGCGTATGGTTGTGCTACTTATCAAACCATCGCGTCAACACCGATTCTTGGCGGAATGGAAGATACTGCAGAAAACTCAAAAGCTGATCTCATGGGAACTTATCTTGGTTACTTATTGAAAATCGATGGCATGGTAAGAGGAATTGTCACAGATATAAACACAGGAGATCCTGTTGAAAACGCTACAGTGAGTGTCGGCGATTATGATGGGGTTACAAACTCTTATGGCCTTTGCGCTATTGAAGTACCCCCGGGCTCCTACACTGTAAGTTGCACGCATCCGGATTACTATAACTATGTTCATCCTACCGATGTTGTTGTAGATTATAATGAAACATGTTGGGTGGATATTGATCTTTCTCCTCTATTTTCTGTTGATGAGATTGAACAGGGAGATCGTATTGCTCGAATTTATCCGAATCCATGTACTTCCCATACATCAATCGAGTATTTTGTGAAATCGTCCGGTTATGTTGATATTGCAATTTATAATATTAAAGGACAGAAGGTTTGCACATTAGTGAATGACATTCAGGAAATTGGATATCATGAGGTAACTTTCGATAATTCCGATACTGGAAATGCAAAACTTTCTTCAGGGATTTATTATATCAAGTTGCGTACGGAGCAAGATACTAATATTGAGAAATTCTTAATTGTAGAATAGAATAAACTCATATAAATAATGAGCCAGTTCCACACGTGAACTGGCTTTTTCTTTAAAAAAATGGTAGCCCCAAGGGGAATCGAACCCCTGTTACAGGAATGAGAATCCGGCGTCCTAACCCCTAGACGATGGGGCCACGTGGGAATTGTTTATTTGGTGCTGGAATTTGCTGTCAAGAATAACGAATATTGAGTAATACACACCCAAATGGAATAAAAAAGAAGAAGCATTCCATAGGGCAGCCCTCGATTTCAATTTCACTAGTCTTGGCGAAGCAAGTCGAAGTCATATCAGAATCCACATCTTTTGAGAGTAGAATCCAGTATCCGCCAGCGGACACCCATTTTTAGAGGGGAAAAATTATCGAAATAATTAAATAATTGACAAAAATAATCATAAAATGAATTTGCAAAACATGAAAGAGGAAATAATTAATAAGATTTCTGATCTTGTTGAACGCTTTGCAAGAAACAAGGATGTTTATAAGAATCCCAAATATAATGAGACACAATTAAGACGAGAATTCCTCGATCCATTCTTTTCCGCTTTGGGATGGGATATGGATAATAAACAGGGAAACGCAGAGCAGTATAAGGATATCGTTCATGAAGATGCGATTAAAATAACAGGCACAACAAAAGCGCCCGATTATTCTTTTAGAATTGGTGGAGTAAGAAAATTCTTTGTAGAAGCAAAAAAACCGGCTGTAGATGTTAAGTACGATATACATCCCTCCTTTCAACTGCGAAGATATGCTTGGAGTGCCAAACTGCCCATTTCAATTCTCACAGATTTTGAAGAATTCTCAGTGTATGATTGTAGGATCAAGCCAAATAAAAATGATAAAGCAAGCGTCGGTAGGATTTATTATCAGACTTTTAATCATTATCTCGAAGATCTGGATTTTCTCGATAATACTTTTTCACGAGACGCAATTCTTAAAGGCAGTTTTGATAAATACACTGAAACAGCTACGAAGAAAAGAGGAACATCCGAAGTTGATCAGGAATTTCTCAAAGAAATTGAGAACTGGCGGGATGTACTTGCCAAAAATATCGCACTGCGAAATAAAGAATTATCCATTTATGAATTAAATCGAATCGTACAACTAACGATAGATAGGATCATCTTTCTTCGAATCGCTGAAGATAGAGGAGTTGAGGAGTATCGCAATCTATTCAATGTCGCAAATAAGAAAAATATTTATAAAGCCCTTTTTGCTGTTTTTGTGCAGGCAGATGAAAAATACAACAGCGGAATTTTTAATTTCAAAAATGATCTCATTTCAAGAAATATTCTCCTTGATGATAAGGTGTTGAAACCAATTCTACAAAAGTTATATTATCCTGATAGTCCCTACGAATTTTCAGTATTACCTTCGGATATTCTTGGAAATATTTATGAACAGTTTTTGGGAAAAACAATCCGTCTGACTCCTTCGCATCAGGCAAAGATAGAAGAAAAACCGGAAGTGCGAAAAGCAGGCGGGGTCTATTATACACCAAGATATATTGTTGATTATATTGTGAAGAATACTGTAGGCGAAAAAATAAAAGGTAAAACACCAACACAAATTTCCAAATTGACCATCTGCGATCCTGCATGTGGTTCAGGGAGCTTTCTGATACAGGCATATCAGTATTTACTGGATCATCATCTTGAATTTTATCAGTACAATCCGAAAAAGTATAAAGATAAGATAATCGAGATTGGACATAAGAGTTATCAGTTGACCACAAAAGAAAAAAAGCGAATTTTACTGAATAATATATACGGTGTTGACATTGACCCTCAAGCTGTTGAAGTAACAAAACTATCTCTTCTTCTAAAAGTTCTTGAAGGTGAAAACAGGGAGACTTTGAACAAAACCCTACAATTTTTCCATGAAAGAGCATTACCGAATTTGAGTGACAATATAAAATGTGGAAATAGTTTAATTGGAACTGATTATTACGATAATGTTGATATGTCACTTTTTGGAAATGAAGAGATGAGAAAGATAAATGCTTTTGATTGGGAGAAGGAATTCCCGCAAATATTCAAGACCGTTCCTAATAAAATCCCCCTTAATAAAGGGGGAAAGTTGAGCGAAGCGAAACTGGGGGATGTTACTGCTAATAGCGGCTTTGATGTAGTTATTGGGAATCCGCCGTGGATTTCATTAACTGGCAAGTTTGGCAATGATATTTGTTCAAATTCAGAAATCGATTATATGATTAAAAAATTTAATGGAAATACTTACATGCCAAATATATATGAATATTTTATAACGCAAGGAATAAATTTGACTTCATATAATGGATTTTTCAGTTTTATTGTACCCGACAGATTAGGATTCAATGATCAATTTATAAAGTTAAGAAAAAAAATATTATCTGATACATTAATTGTATCTCTATTATTTCAAGTGCCATTTCCGAAAATTACTGCAGATACTCTTATTTTCGTTTTAAGAAAAAATAAATTCCAAAAGAATCATCATGTTAGAATATTTGAATATAGTAAAGCAGAAATTACTAGAAATCAACAAGATTTGATTAATGATAAATTCGGCAAATTTGAATATTTTGATAGCATAGAAGTGATGAAGATAATCAATAAGATTGCTCAAAATAAAAAAGTAAAATTTATTAAAAGTATCTGTAGAACAACATCTGGTTTTGGCGGTAAATCTAAAGTGATTACTGAAATAAAAACTTACTCTGAGCAAATTCCTGTTCTGAAGGGTAATTGTATTAGAAGGTATTTTATCAAAAATAACTATTGGTTCACATTTATAAAATCTAATATAACAGGAAGAACTACTGATAAAGAAAAACTGGGTGCTTCCCCAAAAATATTAATTAGAAAAACTGGTAATAAAATTATTTCTACATTTATCAATTCAGGGATATATCCCGAGCAGTCTTTGTATTTTTTATTCGATAATTTTACTAACCTCAACTTCAAATATATTTTAGCTTTACTTAATTCACAACTGATAAATTTTTATTATTTTAATAAATTAGTGACAAATAAAAAAAGTATTGCGCAAATAAAAAAAGAAGATTTAGACCAAATTCCGATATATCATTTAGAGCTAAATAACAAAAAAGATAAGAAAACTCACGACACGCTTGTTGTCCTTGTAGATCAGATGCTTGAAACTCAAAAGCAGTATCATTCTGCAAAAATGGAACGTGATAAGAAGTTGTATAAACAAAAAATAGATGAGTTCACTTTAAAAACCCCAGTTGGGGGATTAGCGGTATGTTTTTGTACTTCATCTTTCAACAAAGCATAAATATCTGGATTTTGGATTTTG
>ASNI01000061.1 GCA_000404785.1 Cloacimonetes bacterium SCGC AAA252-N17 | reverse complement strand
TTAATGCATTTTTTTGTTTCATTAACCACCAACTTAAGTTGCTGGTTAATAGGAAGATAGCTAATTGTAACCGATTTATCGGTTTCCAAATATTTGATGCATTTTCTAACATATTTCTAATTACACACTTTTTATAGTGAACTCATAAATTCTTTTATATAAAGCACTTAAAAGTTACTTGTCGTTTATTTAGGAAAAACTTCGGAAAGACTCAAAAGATCTGGCTCACCTTTGTGGGTAGGGGGGTACGTTATTCTCCTTCTAATAATTTTACAATATTATCGTTTTGGTTTTGTTGCCAAAAGTTATCTACCTTATGGCTATTTCCACAAATACTTTCGTTCAGTTCTGGCTTACATTCTATTTTTTTGATGCAGTCTTTGCATAAATTTCTTCCTTGAAACGGATTACAAGACTTCATTATCGTGCCACATATTTCACATTTTACATCCATTTTAACTTAATCTCCTTTTTTTTCCTTTCCTTCCTCAACTATATAAGTACAATATTAATATTGTTTTCTTAATCGTTTTATTTATTTCCCTTCCCTTCCTGTCAATTTTTTAATTAATCGTTTAAATAATTCTTCTTTCCCTTTTCGCGCCTTTCGTGCCTTTCGTCTACCACGGCGTGATGCAATGGAGTCTGGCGTTCTATTAAAAAAAAGAATGGTACACAAATTCACGTTGATACGCCATTGGGCGAACAAGTAAAAGCTGATAAACACTGATGAGATAATTCAATTGTAACTCAACATTCCGACCTGTCTAGGCGTAGTGAAACGAAGACTGACCTGTCTAGGCGTAGTGAAACGAAGACTGATGTTGAGATGCGCAAGATTGGAATCTTGCGTTACAAAAACTGAGGTTAGTCTTAAAAGTATTTAACCACGAAAATACACTCCTGTTGAATAAAAAATAAATTCAACGTAGCAGGCGAAAAAAGAAATTCAAACCTTGGGAATGGTTGTTAAACCTTCGCAATGGTTGGAAATGGGATAAATGGAAATTTGAAATTGGAGAATTAGTTAATTCTTGATCTGCGTTCATCCGTGAAAATCCGTTTGCTATTATGATACTGGATTCCTCCCGACAAATCGGGAGGAATGACACGTCCTTTTTATATGGGAATTACTTTCCCCTCAAGTGATATTCTCTCTGTTTTCTCTACTTGCCACGGCGTAGCGCACTGAAGACGGGAGATTAAATAAATTTAAATACTGGATTCCCTCTTTCGAGGGAATGACATGTCCTTGCTTGCCAAGGCATCCTGTCAGGGCGTATCCGTCCCGACTAGTCGGGAAGAAGACTGAAGTGTAACGAAGACTAGTGGTGAAATAAATTCAATATTTATATCTGCGATAATCAGTTCAATCTGCGTGGGTCTGCCTGCCAAGGCGTATTCCGATTTACCTGTCCCGTGAAATCTCTGTTTTCAAATTCACTGGGATCGGAAGAAGACTGGCGTCCTATTAATTATTTTGTGAAAATTCGTGTTAATTCGTGGTTAAAAATTATGAGAAAGTGCTATTCGATAAGATTGATATTCTGGACTTTCAGTGTATTATTCAGCAATTCTATTTCAATGAGCAGGAAATGCTCTTTCTTTCTACTCCAGTTTATTAAGCGAGGATGAGTGATCTCCTTCATATAATGGTGAGTATTATCAAGAGAAAAGTAATCGATCACGAGATCGAGTTCGGGACACTTTTGCAACATTTCTTTGCTGAGATAATCTCCCAAGTAATTTATAGCAATGATGTAATCGATACCGAATTTTTTAAACACTGAACAAAGCTCTTTTATCCTATCAAATATGTCGATCTGAACAATAAGCTCTTGAGAAAATTTCTTATAAAGATGAGGAAAATCCGGTGTTGTGATGCTGATGAATACTACCGAATGTGTATCCAGCATTACAGGTTTGTATGGTATGAGATCATAAAAAAGCGAATCTGTGCTTTGGATATTTGAAGCGAGCACTTTTTGAGTTGAATTCAAGGATTTCTCAGAAAAAATTGAAGGATTGAAAAAACATATTTGCTGTTCATTTTGCTCTAAAAACGGGAAAGGAGAGACAATAAAGAAGTTATTGTATTTCTGTGATAAAGAATCGGTTAGTTCTGTGCCTTTAAACAGAACAGAATCTTCAGGAGAAAAATTATTGCATAGGATCGTAAGTTGTTCTGCGTAAACTAAAGAAGAAAAAACGAATAAAAGAATTATCAAACTGAAAATAATCAATTTCATATATCAAATGTAACCTTTGCATAATACATTTTGTGACCATCAATGACTTTGTTTTTAATCACGCATGCATGATAGGTTACTGCTTTTATTTCGTTTTTGATGTCATCTTTTTTGAATTGAGAATACCTGTATTTGATCGAGAGAGAAGTATCAGATATAAAGGCAGCTTTACATTTATAGAAATAGTAATAATTTTGATTGATATTATACAAGACCTCGCGTAAAAAATCAATGTAATTTACCTCTATATTGTCGGTTGTGAAGGATAACTCAAGTGTGTCTCCACCCTTTGGATTTATTTCTTTATCAAATATGATCTCTGAGAGCGAGACTGCACTGTCTTCAAAAAGTTCAGCAATGGTTTTGCCATAGAATTCAACTGCGAGATCTGCAGTATGATCAATAATTTTGTAGTTCATCTAACCTTTTAAGACGCCGAGAGGTCTTGTGCGAACAATTTTCCTTGCCAGACCTGCCATCTCAACTGCTTCAACTACATCTGATACATTTTTATAAGTGTGAGGTGATTCTTCGACAAGAGTATTTTTTTTAACGGACCACACGACAATCCCCTGCTTTTGCAACTCACTCTTTACTTGTTGAAATGAGAATGTACGTTTTGCCTTGCTTCTGCTCATCACACGTCCGGCACCATGACAGCAAGACCCGAAACTCTCTTCCATCGCTTTGTCAGTACCGATCAAGAGGAAAGAATGAGTGCCCATATCACCCGGGATAATTACCGGCTGCCCGATTTCTTTATATTCGTCAGAAAGTTCATCACGTCCAGGACCAAAAGAGCGAGTTGCACCCTTTCTGTGAACGCACAGCATCATCTCTTTGCCATTGACTTTGTGCTTTTCAACCTTTGCAATATTATGGCATACATCATATATGAGCTGAAAACCGAGTCGTTCATCAGAAATTGAAAGGGTTTTAATGAGTGCTTTTTTCGCAAGCGTCATCAGAACCTGTCTGTTCGCCCATGCATAATTTGCAGCACAGCACATTGCCTGGTAATATTTCTTTCCAAGGTTTGATTTAAACTGCGAACAGGCAAGCTGTTTGTCAGGGATTTTGTAAGGCAAAGAAGATAGCTCTCTCACCATTTGATGAAGAAAATCATCACAAACCTGATAACCGAATCCGCGAGAGCCACTATGCACCATGATGATAACCTGTTCTTTTCCCAGTGATAATTTGTGTGCAAGCTGCTCATCATATATCTTATCAATAATACCGATCTCAAGAAAATGATTTCCGGAACCCAGTGTGCCAACTTGGTCGAGTCCACGCTGACGGGCACGATCACTGATCGTATCAGGATTTGCATCTTTCATACATCCATAATTTTCGATATGCTCGAGATCACTTTCCTCGCCAAAACCTCGCCCGATTGCCCATTTCGCTCCATTGAGCATTACCTCGGTTTCTTCCTGATAGTTGAGCTTTTTTATTGCACCGCTCGAACCGAGCCCACTTGGGACGAATTTATAGAATCCTTCTACAATTTTTGGAATAAAGTCTTTGATATCATTATGTGATAGATTTGTTCTGCAAAATCTTACCCCACAATTAATATCATACCCGACGCCGCCAGGAGAGATAATTCCGTCATCAACATCAAAAGCTGCAACTCCGCCGATAGGAAATCCGTAGCCATAATGAATATCGGGCATTGCCATTGCATATTTTTGAATTCCAGGGAGATGTGCAACATTGAGAAGCTGGGAAAGTGCATTATCTTTGAAAATTTGAGGAAGCATCTTCTCGGTTGCATAGAATCTCGCAGGAACTGTCATCTCTCCGGATCGTGGAATTTCCCAGATAGCATCTGAAATTTTATGTATTGGATGTCCGTTAAATTGCATTGTTACTAATTCTCAAATGACTGTATTGGTTTCTTTACAACCGATTCAAGAGCTTGTCTGAGGGTATCGATATTTACGTGAGTGTTGATGCAAGGTCCGTTAGGACGCAGGTTGAAAACGCCCAGTGTCATAATAGGATAAGCATCCCGAATTCCTGAAACCAGGTCTCGATAACAGGCAACTGCAACGATCACTTTCGGTTTTTTATCTATGACTATCCTGCGTGCTAAAGTACCTCCGGTTGCGATTGAGATATTAACACCATACTCATCACAGAGTTCCAGCACTTTCCCAATATCGCAGCGCATGCACCTTTTACAGTTTGAGGGATTTACCGTTATTCTGACAGTGCATGATGTGTCCTGCAAACAATGAGGTAGGAGCACGAGCGTGTCTTTGGAATCGAACTTCTTCCGCAGAGAACGAATAAATGTATCATTAACCCGCACGAAGGATTCTCCAATCCGCTCTTCAGGAATTCCTATGAGAGAAGCAAAAATAATACATACTGGATACATTATACGGATGAACATATGTGCTGCAAACCTAGCGATGATGAAATTTCTCTCAAAAATTGCAGTTAGTAGTACGAGTATCGAGCCGATGATGAGGATGAAGAAGAAAATCCTTAAGCCCGAAAGAAGTACAAAAGGTAGTGCTTCATTAATTTCGTGCAATCGCGGAGAGATGAAATACCATAGCGCAGTTACCCCTACCATCAGCAGAATAAGACTAATGGTTGAAAGCCAGAGGAAAAGCGCTTTGCCGACTGGTTTAGGGTTGGTCTGTGAATTCTTCATTGAGAATATTCGCGCCTAAACTATAAGCATAAGCGGACATTGCCGGTTTGCCTTGAGGTTTTATTTCTTTAACCAGAAGCAGTCTATATCCTGTGGAAACAAGAAATCCTTCAAACTTTTCAATTTCAACTATCTTGCCAACTGATGAATGCTCTGTGTAGGTTGGAACTGCTTTCATGATTTTGATCTCTTTTCCCTTAAGATAACTGAATGCACAGGGGTGCGGAGCGAGTCCACGAATGAGATTATTTATTTCATCAGCAGTTTGATGCCACTTAATTTGACGGGTTTCTCGAGTTATCAAATGCGAATACGTGGCATAACGGTCATTTTGGGGTACAGGTGAATCCTTTCCTTTCTCAATGAGAGAAATCGCTTCCAGTACATCATGTGCACCCTTTTCGCTTAATTTTTTAGACAGTGTACCATAGTTATCATTGGGTTGAACGGTGAGTTTGCTCTGTAGGATGATATCTCCAGCATCCATTTTACTATTCATATAGAAAACAGATATGCCGGTGACAGAGTCTCCGTGAAAGAGCGCCCAGTTAATTGGCGAAGGTCCCCTATATTTTGGTAGAAGCGAAGGATGAAGATTGATACATCCATATTTTGGAATATCCAAAATCTTTTTGCGCAAAATTTTCCCATAAGCAGCAGTAACGAGCATATCTGGCTTTAATGCTTGAATTTTATCAAACGAGGAGGGAGTGTTTACCGAAGTTGGTTGATATACTTCTAAGTCATACTCAAGTGCGAGTTCTTTAACTGGAGTGTATGATAACTTTTGTCCTCTTCCCCTTTTCCTATCCGGTTGCGTTATGACTAATTGTGGTTTTCTGTGATCTTGTATAAGTTTTTTGAGTGTTAGAACTGCAAATTCAGGAGTTCCCATAAAGATAATTTTCTCAATCTGTCTCACCCAACATTAACTCCATTTTTGGTCGTTGAAGCCATCTTTTTTAGTTTTCCATGCATTAATTTTCTTCTTATGGAAGAAATTCTATCAACAAAAAGAATTCCATCGAGATGATCATTTTCATGCTGAGCTGTTCTGGCAAACAGCTCTCGTCCGGTGTAGTTTTTCCATTTTCCATGAAGATCCTGCGCTCGGAATTTCACTATCTGTGCCCGTTTGACTTTTTCATATATTTCAGGAATACTAAGACAGCCCTCAAGCATGAACTGTTCTCCCTCATACTCGAGTAATTCAGGATTAATAAACACCATTGTTGTGCGTTTATCTTCATCCTCGATCCAGATGGGATTGATTACGAAGATTCGGTATGAATGTCCAATCTGTGGGGCTGCCAGGGCAAATTCTTCATTAGCAGCAAGGGTGTCCAAAAGATCCTTAATAACCTGTTTTGCTTTTGGATCATCTGGGGAGATCGGTTCTGCTTTTTTTCGCAGAACCTTATCCCCGAATAAACGAATTTTTTGTATCATTATTGATTTATGAATTTTGTCGCAATTGCACTCTTGGTCACTTCAATTTTTACGTTATCGTCAACTTTGAGTACAACAACATCACCTTTGATACTGTAGATAGTGCCGATAATACCGCCGCTGGTGATGACTTTTTCATTCTTCTGAAGATCACCACGCATCTTAACCATGTCTTTTTGCTTCTTCTGCTGAGGTCTAATGAGTAGGAAATAGAGAATGACGAACATGATAATGATGGGTAAAAATCCCATAATGCCGCCACCCTGAGCAGTCTGCTGTGCTGCTCCTTCAGTAGCTTCCTGAGCATATAATAAAGATGTGAACATGTGTTCTCCTTTAATTATTATTTTCTGTTTAATTATTTGTTAAAAACTTGAAAATGCCTTTGTGCTGTCAAACTATATAAGAATTATTTGAAAAGCGGAAGTTTCTCCATTATTGACATGATCTCGCGGTTCTTTTTTTGTATTTTTATAAGGGCAACGATCTCATTGCTTCTGGATTTTTTATTCCAGTATTGCTTAAGATTTTCCTCTGAGTTTTTTGGGATGAATCTCTGACAATCGCCCAATACTTTTGATTCAGCTTTGTAAAATTTACTCAACCGCTTCAGATGCTCTTTGGACTCCTCAAAAATTCGAATAATATCAGAGAATAATTCAGAAGCCAACTGGCAATTGTAGCTGTATCTATCAAAGAGCTGGCAGTTGATCTTGCAGATTATATCATATTCATGATCAGAGAGTTTATCGAAGAAATCATGGTTGTCCAGTGCTTCCTGCCATTTTTGAAGAGCCATGTTTCCGAGATAATATCCGTTTACTTCATCGGTGTTTAGCAATTCCTCAGCCACGTGCAATGCTGCAACGATCTGTTCCTTAAGATCCTTTATATCACCAGATTCGCCTGGCAATGAGGGAACTTCATTATAAATTATTATTGCGGATGGAGTATGTGGGGCAATGGAATAGTCAAGGGTCTTGTCACTAAAACTACGGCAGAAAAGCTCATCCCCATTATTTTGATAGCCGGTAATTATTCCCCATTCATCTTTTCCATACAGGTTTCTTGCAAGAACAGGAATGCCATTATCAATACTTTTGAAAATGATCTTTTTTAATGATTTCTCTGTTTTACTTTTATGGATTTCCCATTTGAGACCGAGATTGTTGAACAAAAATGATGCGCAGTTATATCCTTCTGTTGGTTCAAAAATATCCAGAGAAAAATCCTCGCGGAACTGCAGACGGTAAGGATATCCGGAAAGGCATAGCAGTACATGATAGTCAATATCGATCTCATAATGATTAAAAATTTCTTTAACTGATGTAAAAAAAGTATTCTCCAGTCCCGTTTTCTTTTCCAGGCGTTTGATGCTGTCAATGCGCACTGCGTCTTTTTTTATTTTGGGACTTTTCTCAACCTCCGCAAGGTACACTCCCAGCTCGCCGGGCCATATTTGGAAGTATTCGTCTGTATTATTACGTTTAATTTTTATGATGATGTTCGTGATTCCCTGATAGCGTAGCTTCAGCTCTGTGAGCTGCTTCTTACTTTCTATAAGCTCACCATTATATTCTATGAGCCAGTCCCCTACCTCGACACCACTTTCGAGGAGTTGGCTATTTTCATAGAAACCAATAATCTGCAAACCTTCAAGCTTTTGATTTATCATAATAAATTTTTAAAATTAATTATATAAATTATATGTTTGTCAAGAAACCTGATAAATTTTATGTATAATGGCAGTTAATAACTTTTTTTATTGACACGATTTATTTCACGGGCAACTAAAAAATCTTGCAAATTTTGTAACGTTAATTTTATCGAAGTGTGATAAAACAAGTAAACATTTCAAGGAAATTATGGAAAAAATTATTCAGATTGATCAGCTAAAGAAAAAAGTAGAGGAAATCCGGTATGATATTATCAAAATGATAGCTGAAGCCGGTTCGGGACATCCCGGAGGTTCGCTTTCCGCTGCAGATATTGGAGCTGTGCTTTTTTTCAATGAAATGAACTATGACGCGAATAATCCAGAATGGAAAGACAGAGACAAATTTATTCTGTCAAAAGGTCATGCCGCTCCCCTGCTCTATGCACTTCTTGCTCATGCTGGATTTTTTGAAAGAAGCGAACTGAAAACTCTTCGAAAATACAAGTCCAGATTGCAGGGACATCCTGCATCCCTCATGCTTCCTGGAGTTGAAGTTTCAACCGGATCGCTTGGACAGGGACTCTCTATTGCTTCGGGCATTGCATTGGCTGGAAAAATTGATAAGAAAAAATATCGAGTATTTACTTTGCTTGGAGATGGCGAGCTCGATGAAGGACAAGTATGGGAAGCTGCTATGTTCGCAGCACATAAAAAGCTGGAAAATCTTTGTGCAATTGTGGACAGAAACCGCTTACAAATAGATGGAGACACGGAAAAAGTTATGGCGCTTGAGCCGTTGAAAGCAAAATGGGATGCCTTCGGTTGGCATACTATTCTTATTGATGGTCATAATATTCCGGATATTTTACATGCCTTTGAAGAATTCCATTCTGCTAAAAATAAACCTACTGTAATTCTCGCAAAAACAGTAAAGGGAAAAGGTGTTTCTTTTATGGAAAATCAAGCCAGTTGGCATGGAAAAGCCACTGATCGTGAGCAAACGGAACAGGCATTGAAAGAGATCAAAGCAAGGATTAACGCATGAAAACACAAGATATAAAACCAATACGAGACGGATATGGAAATGCGCTGCTCAAACTTGGAGAAACAAATCCGAATGTGCTTGTGCTCGATGCCGATCTTTCAACATCCACGCGAACCAACTGGTTTGCAGAGAAATTCCCGGAGCGATTCATCAATGTGGGCATTGCAGAGCAGAATATGGTTGATATTGCTGCAGGACTAAGCTTAGAAGGCAAGATCCCATTTGTGACAACCTATGGAGTATTTGTGTGTGGACGTGCGTTTGACCAGCTTCGGAATACAGTTTGTTATTCACAACTCAATGTAAAAGTTGTCGGTTCTCACGGAGGTATTTCAGTTGGGCCGGATGGGGGCAGCCACCAAGCGATCGAGGATATTGCATTGATGAGAATTCTCCCCCACATGACGGTAGTTGTCCCCTGTGATCATTTCCAGGCATACAAAGCTACTATGAAACTTGCAGAATTAAAAGGACCAGCCTACCTCCGATTAGCAAGAGAAGCGACCGCAGCACTTACTGATGAAGATTCGGACTTTGAGATTGGTAAAGCACAGATAGTTACCGAAGGTGATGATTGTGCAATCTTCTTTGCAGGCACGATCGGCGCCGAATTAATGAAAGCGGTTAAACTTCTACATTTTAAAAATATTTATCCAACTATTATAAACATGCACACGATCAAGCCGATTGATAAAGAATGTATTATAAAATATGCCAAGAAATTCGGGAAGCTCATGACTGTTGAAGAGCACTTGCAGGCAGGCGGATTGGGTTCTGCCATTGCCGAAGTGCTTGCAGAACATTATCCTGCGAAATTGAAAATGCTTGCAATTTATGATAGATTTGGCGAGTCCGGGAAACCGGATGTATTGCTCGATGCTTTTGGGCTTTCTGCAGAAAAGATTTGTATGCAAATTGAGGATTTATTAAGAAATTTATAAATAATTTGATTATTTTTAAAAATCCGATCTGTTTAAAATAAAAGAATCGAATTAATAATTTAGTATTATTTATTATTTTTTTTTAAGAACTCGATACACAATTTGTTGTTTTGTATATCGAGATCTTGTCTATGATTACAATTTTCAATATCTTTAATTGATTGATTAATCGTCGAAATACTAGTGTTGTGATTATTTATGTCTTTATCTATTCCACTAAAATGAATTTTAGATTCTATAAATAAGTATATTAGAAGTATTCCTACGCCAATAATTACCCAATTAATCCAATATAAAGATAAATGGTTTTTAATTTGATCCCCTGTAGAAATTTTACGCTTAACTCTTATTGTAGGTTCAGATAATTCTTCGCCTGATTGGTCTGAACCATTTAGTTGAATTGTATCGTCTAACGTTGGTTCCAAATCTAGTTTATCAATGTATCTTTTATAATTTGTTTTTTGTGTTTTACTTTTCCCTGTATGAGAATGTTTTCTATTCATTTATTCCCTCCATGTAATTACTATTTAGCCAATCGAGGTATTTCTTTTTATTAAATATATCTGCACTTGATACAAATTTATCATAATAAATTTGTTGATAAGATGGTAAAAAAGGATCATAATATTGTTGAAAATCAATCGACATAAATATTTCACTAAGGTCAGCTTTTTTAACAATGTTAAAAATCACATTTTCAAAATCGTTAATGTCCTTTTTTATTAGGGCTTCAGCCATAGGTATTTTTTTAGAAAAGCTCAAATTAATATCGTTTACACCTTCAAGTGTCATGCCAATAGTCTTATCTACAAAAGACTTTGCTAAAGAATTTAAATTAAATAAATATCTTTTAATATAACCTATGCGACTAATTTCTTTAATAGTAAAATCTTTCATGATTCCTTTAATTATTTGTTCGTTGAACTGCTTAAGAATGTTGTCCATGTCTGATATCCCAAATGAAGAATCGTCGATAAAATTAATTTCAAGAATAATATTTGAATTGTCCAAATGAAGCTTGTCTTGAGTGATTTCATTGAATAATATTTTTTTTCCTACTAAATTCCTAACTCGTGGAAAAACGTGTGGGTTGAAAAATGAATTTTCTGAATATAGAATTTTATCAATAATTTTTCCAAGTTGATCCTCTATAGAAAAATTTGCCCTAAATCTTATTCCAAGAGCAAAACCAATTAAATAATCCTCTAATCTTTCAATCATGAATACTCCTTTTACATTTTTTTTGTACTGATTCGTGTGCTACAAATTTATACTCAACAGCACCGTAACTGATGTATCATACCCGCTGATTTTCTTGAATTTACAATAATCAAGATAATCATCATCGTTCCAGGGCTCGAATCCAATGTGATGTTCAGCCATATATTCCATATAAAATTCCCCAGCAGATTTGTAATTATATTCCAGAATACCCTGATTCAATCGGAGTTGCAATGAGTATTTACCGATATTATATTCTAATCCGCAGATAATTTCGAAATTAAAAAACGAACAACCCGTGACATCATCATATGTAAAATGAGAACAATCTACTTTAGCAGTATACTTTCCCCACAGCAAAAAATCAAATGAAGGACCGAAGAAAAAATTAGTGTTATTTGGAAGATTCATAAAAGACATTATTTTAAAGAGAATCGGAATTTCCAGATAATATAATTGATAATGACCATTCGCTTCGAATTCAAGTTCGCTTCTGTCTTCATCGATCAATCCGTCCCCATCATTATCTATAAGATCATATTCATCTTCATTAAACAAACCGTCCGCATCATTGTCGAGTATCAGTCTCTCTTTCCCGTCTTTATAAACAATTTTTGAGGTCAGATGCAGTTCGGGTTGAATAACCAGCCAATTGTTGATCCTTTTATTCACGAAACCACCAATAGTGAATCCTGGAATAAAATCAGATCCTTCCTGTACATTACCCCATAACTTTGTATAGTTCAGTCCGAAGGTAATCCCCTTGCCATCGATGTCGATTGCATGAAGTGATGAATAAAGGGAAATGATGAATATTATTAATATAATGCAAATTGTTTTCATATTAATTATCTAATAAATTATAACACACTTTTCAACTGTTGGAACTACCCCATCGCATGCAAGCTTATAGAAATAGACGCCCGGGCTTACAAGTATACTAGCATCATCACATCCATTCCAGACAATAGAATATTCTCCCCTACTATATCTATCATTAGTTAGTGTCCTCACTTTTTGACCTTTGAGATTATACACGGTTATCGTCACCTTGCTGTTATGAGGTATCGAAAAAGAGATCGTTGTCTGTTGTTGGGAAGGGTTGGGATAATTTTTTTCAAGCGTCGAAAGCTGAGAGTTAATATCCGGTTCATCGATTCCATACTCGATAATCTCATTTCCTACAAGATAGTTCGCACAATTATTGATGAATTGCTCGTAGTCGGTTCCGTATTCATAGACAAAGAAACCCGCTGAACCAAAAGATATTACTTTTCCATTTATACCAGCATAGCTGAGGACTGCCGTCGGCTTGTTTGGTTCTGTGTATAGATAGAGAATGCTGTTTTCGGCTGGATCATCGATTATAAAGCTGTATTCCCCGTTTCCTAAGTATAACTCGTCAATATATTGTGAGAGTAAATCAGAAAGCGTGTTATCATAGAATAACGGTTCAAATCCATATGTCTCACCTTCAAGGAATTCATCCAGTTCTACATTAAAAATATTGTCTTTTGAGGAGAGTGTCCGTGTATAGTGTTCATCAGCAACGCCGTATTCCCGGAGAGTAAATCCTTCTTTTATACTACGATCATTTATTTGTTCCTGTGGAAATTCTATAATTGGTTCTCTTCCTCGATTCTTAATATTGGAAAGCATAACCCAGGCATTTCTTTGTACAACTTCAGGTTTTGGATCACATGTATATGGCACCAATTTGTCATAAAGTTCTCCATTAAAATGATAAAATCCGAAATATTCGGAAGGATAATCCCGCGCTCTTCTGAGAAGAGATTCAATCCAGATATAATCATTCACAATTTGGTCCGCCTCTTCCTCAGTAAGATTGTTTTCAAGAGCAATAGTATAAAAATTATTCTTGAGATAGCTTCTCAGCTCTTGAGTTGTGTATTGTTTTGAAAGACGAATTTCATTAGTATCTTTTCCTTCAAGGGTTTCAATCCATGACATCAGATACGTATTTTCATCAATATATTTAAATAAAAAGATATTATCAAGAGGATACGATGTGAGATTCTCAACCTGTATTTCATTTTCCCGAATTATACAATACAAAAAATTCATTCTTGAATCGAAAGCAGCTTCATAGAGAAGCTCATTATTATCATTCTTTTTTGTGTTTTTATTATTCCATCCAATAATTCCTTTATTCATTATATCGTGTGGTTCAGCTAGTGTCGGACTGCCGGGAATATTTACCTCGAAATCTATGTCAATGTCCTCCTCAACATAACAATGCACAAACGGTTTAAGCCAAAAAACATCCTGCAGGTGATACACATTGAGAAAACCGAGACTGTCATCGAAAGCTTCTGCAAAGGCGAGGGTATCATAATATGAATATTCATTGGGTGTACCTTTTATTGCAAAATATGTTTCATCAACAACACGAATTGCACAGTCATAGTTTTCCAAATCGACAAGTCCTGTTGCTTCATCGCTATTGAAAAGTACATCTCCATAACCAATAATTATTTGATATTCATCACCACCCCCTAAATTAATTTCAACCTGCCAATTGTTTCCATAAACATTATCATAATGAATCAATCCCTGAAACATCTCAGCAACGATTTCATCTTGAGGATTAAGAAGATCTCCTGTTGGATAATAATCATAATTTGAAGGTGATATGCATTCTGCAAACACATAAAGAGTTTTAACAGATTTCAAATCTTTTTGGGGAGGAAGGTTAACAATATAAATTAATTGCTGGTCTCCTGATTGTATTTCGTTTACCAATTCCTCATCTAAAACGATCGATGATTTCTCCAGATAATCGATATTGAATTCTTGAAATAAAATACTAAACGGTATGTTGTTTTCATTGCCATTTCCATCTATATGAGAATCAACTCCATGGATTAGGTCAACAAGAAGTGTTGATTGAGCATTGAGAGATAAGTAAAATAATAGTAAAACAAAACAACTGAAAATCTTTTTCATCCATACTCCTTTTTACAAATGTTATTTAAACTCCACTTCTACCATATCTTCAAAGAAATTTGGTAACCAATTTTCATTTATGATATGATAGCCGGTTCCCTTATCACGATAATAGTTAATTAAAACATATCTGCAAGGATGTGCCCAATTAGCATAGAAATAATCATCAATAAAGAAGAACCAGCTCTTTTTAGTTACGGTGTATTGACTATATTCACCACAAGTTCTGATAGTCGTATACCTTTTTAAAGGTTCAGTGAGTTCATAAATTTTTATCCCACCCAGTACTGAGTCTTGAAGGACTTCAGTTAATAGGATTTCTTCCGCTTCTTTGAGAGAAATGATATAGTCGGAATTTGAGGTTTGATTGTTAGTGCAGTTTGTGAATAGCAATAAAATTGCTATGATCGAGAATAGAACAATTAATCTTCTCATGCTAACTCATTTTTTCCATAAATTAATGTCCCAAAATATTTACTTACTTAGGTTCAAGTTTTTATTGCAACAAACTTACAAAAAAGGATAAGTTTGTTGCAATAATGAAGAAGTATAAGAGATTAAAGAATGAAGAGCGAGAG
>ASNI01000060.1 GCA_000404785.1 Cloacimonetes bacterium SCGC AAA252-N17 | reverse complement strand
GGGGTATCCCTGTTATTTTATTATAACTAATTTTCTAACAACCGCTTTTTCTTTCGTCAATAATTTCATGAAATAAATTCCAGAGCTGACTTTTTCTGCATTCCACTCAAGAGTATGAATTCCTGCAGATTTATTCTCATCAAGAAGTGTTTCAACGAGTTGCCCTTTGAGGTTGTATATTTGGATTTTTACTTTATCAGGGTGTGGAAGAAAGAAGGAAATGTTGGTTGAGGTTGAGAAGGGATTCGGGAAGTTCTGCAAAGAAATCAACTGTGCGACCGGTTCGTCATCGTTGCTTACATTCGGTTCATAAGGGAAGGAGCCATAAACATCTGAACTTCCACCGATACCAACAACTTCCAACCAATAATAATACTGGGTTGTGACAAGTGCAGTTTCGTCATTGAATTCATAATTATGAGGATTTGTCGTTGTTCCATGACCTGGGATTAAAGAAGATATTATTGAACTTACAGCGAAATCGTCTGTTTCCGATCGGTACAGGAGGAATCCGATGACATCAGTCTCAAATAGGGTTGTCCAGCTCAGGAGCACAGAATCAGTTGAGTCAGCATAGGAAGTTTCAAATGAGTAGAGCTCAATCGGGTGATATTCTTCATCATAAGCAAATATTTCGATATCATCGATATTCCAACCGCAATATGTCCATCCGCCGTCAGTTTCACCCATAACCCATCGGAGATATACTTCAGATTGGTCATCTGCATAATCAGAAATATCAAACTCCATTTGAGCCCAGGCATAATCTTCTATAGTTTCCGGATTTTCCCAGATAGTGTACCAATTGCTGCCGTCAGTACTTATTCGCACATAAGCATGATCATAAGCAGGTTGCTCCACACCAAGCCAACGCCAGAATTTCAGTGTTACTCCAAACATATTTGAGCAGTCGATCGCTGTAGAAGTGAGATTAGTTTCGGAGAGATTATTAGGGTAATCTCCATCAAGATTGTATCCCAGAACATTATCTCCCGTGTAACCAGCGGTGGGATCGGGTCCGCCGTATTGACCACCGCCACCGGTCGGATGTCCGTAAGCCCATTGATCTTCATTATCCCAGTTTGGATTTGAGTCCATATACCAGCTATAGCGCAGGATAGGTTCGCCAACTGCAAGCAGAACATTGAGTGTGGTATCGCCATAATGATTTGTCAGATTTGTAAAGTATAAAGAAGAGGTATACAGACCTTCCAACAACATATTTGCATTGTTGTTTATCTGAACGATGACTTCAGCAGTATCTCCTGCTGCAATAAAACCGAACACATCTCCAGAAAGCGTGATCCAATCGCAGGTAAGATCATGGGATACTTCAAATGAAATGGTAGAAGTTTCATTATTGATAATGGAATAGGTCATCTCCTGCGGAGCAAATGGACCGCCAGCAGGTCCTGAGGAGTTGAAGGATTCTTCGGGATTTATGCTGATACCACGCTTTTTCGTAAGTGCTTTTATACAGAAATTTGCAGTCTCATCCCAGGTTGGATTCGAGAAATTATAATCATACAGATCGTGCCAGCTGAATCCGTCATTATAGTAGCTTTCATCTGGATTTGCTGAAGACTCGACAATCGTTCGATAATTCGCACCAAGGAGAACTGGCACATCGGAAGTTCTGTCTATCGCGAGACCTCCATCTGAGACAAGAAGGTACACATAAAAATCATTTCCATTATTTAATGTGATAGGGGTATCCAATGTGATCGTATGGAATCCTGTGTATTCAATAAGACCGGTTTGAGAACTGAGCTCATTTTGTAGAGAACCGCTCTGGAAATCATCATAAATTTTGATAGTAAAATCAACGTTTTCTGTTGCGGTGAATAAAGAGACTGCTTGTATGATCTCATCATCTTGGGCAATGAATTTATTGAATGCTTCATTATATTGCGTGAGCGTATCCCGCCAGCCGTGATAATCATGATAATAGATGTTGCTGTAGGGCTGACGCACTGCGTTGTACAAAGAAACTGCTCCCATTTCCGGATTCTGTCCGCAATGTTTATCATAGTAGGAGATCCAGAAGTAACCAGCCAATCCCCAGCTCGAACCCCAGCTATTTTTGCATAGCCATGCACCTGGCAAAGGAGCTTGTGTGATTTTGTTATCATCCCAGCCGATGATCGCAACGGCGTGGTTCGGGTCGTCGGTCGTGGTCGGGGGTTGATAATGTATATAATTGCTGATATATTGTGAAGCATAACAAAGGCAGGTGCCCATTACGCCATTTTCCATAACTTTATTTTTGATCGTATTGATATTGCCAAGATCGATTCCTGCAACGTACCACTCGATGTCATTCACATAATAATAATGATAGCTTGGCTCGTATCGTGCAGGGGGTGAGGAGTAAGATTGCCCGTCAATATCGCGCACTGCGCCTTCCCCTCGTGAAAGATATGCAGAAGTTACTCTATAATCACCGCCTTCGTGTACTTCCAGACCGCTTCCTGTTGGGGGAGTGATGTCATCGTTGTTGTGCTGATTAAAACCGTTCCACCAGTCCAGATGATATTCAGCGAGATTAGGTTCTCCGATCTCGCCGTTTGCTGTCCAAACACCTGTCATCATAAGATTTCCTTCTATCGATGCCATAGCGCCGTGAGTCCAGCAAGTGCCGCCCTGCTGACTCTTTACGGTTGTGACATAGTTTTGTCCACCCACATCACGCAGATCGAAAGTAGCTGGTGGGTCTGCTTGTAAAAAAAGTGTTGCTGCTAATATGATTATGGTAAAAAAGACGGTTTTTTTCATGATGCTCCTTACATATATTCCATTGAGCCTTTGACAAAATGTATATCTAATGAAATGATCGATGCGCCGCCGTGTTTGTCAAGGTCTCCAAGCAGATCCTCCACTCCGCGAATAATTGTATGCAGTTCAGATTCGCTAATGATCGCAAAGATCGTTTTACTATAGTTTTTATTTTCTCCAAGAAAGTTTATAAAGTCTGCAAAAAGAGGTACTTTTGTGAGAATTCCTCCCATACCTTGAGAGTCAATAACGGTCGAGCCCTTCACCCCAAGTTCCAGAAAGAGTTCCATGATATCTTCCAGAAATTTTTGCTCGTATAAGACGATCATAAGGAGTTTTTTCTTTTCTTGAGGAAGTTCTTTTCTTGCTTCTTCCCCGCTGCTCATTGCAATAGTTTCATAGATTGATTCGCTGGAATGTGCTGCAAGAAGTTCATTCTTTATATCTTCATCACGAAGTGTTCTTGATATTGCAGAAAGCATTTTCAGATGCTCATTTGGTGAATTTGATGGTCCAAGAAGCACAAAAAAGATATGAACTTTTCTGTTATCGGCAGCTTCGAACTGGACTCCTTTTTGGGAGATAGCGAGAGCAAGGACAAAATCATCAAGTCCTTCTATCTTTGCATGAGGAATAGCAATTCCACCACCCAGACCTGTGCTACCAAGGTTTTCCCTTTCTTTCAAAGCGGAATATATTTTTTTTGATTCAATTTTTTCAAGTTGTGGACAGCTTTTAAGGAGATCAACAAGTTCATGAAGTGCTTCATCCTTCTTCTTCGCCTTGAAAGAAGCAGAGCAGCTTTCTTTGCATAATTTGTCATAAAGATTCATTTTATTGTCCTCAAATTAAGGTTTAATACCTGTGCCTTTGATGATCGCCCATTTGGAAAGCACAGGACCGACAAGCTCGTTTATAAAAACCGAAAATATCACAATGTTTACCATGTTGATCGCCAGATGCTGCATCTCAGGAGTGGAATTTGCAATAATTGGAGACGCCTGGATCATAAGCACAAGTCCGATAGCGACGCCTGCTTGCGGGAACATGCAGATACCGAGATATTTTTTCGTTACTGCATCAGAATGAACAGTTAGTGCTCCAAGATATACACCGAAATATTTTCCGATCATGCGAGCAATAACGAAGATCACGCCGATAATAAGAATACCCGGCTGGGTGAAGATTCCGAGCTGAAGCTCTGTGCCTGCAATTGCAAAAAACGCAGCATAGATAGGAGGTGTCAATCCTTCGAGAATTCGTGAAATTCTTTGATTCTTATGAGAAAGATTAACAAGTGTTATACCGATCACTATATTTGTAATAAGCGGTGAGATATGAAGCGGGTGCGCAAGACTGATCACAATAAAGATTATGCCAAGTGCAATGATCATGATCTCGCTTTTATTTTGTTTCTTATGCGTCGCTTTATGAAGAATGAATCCCACTACAATACCGATTATTATCGAGAGAAAAATTTCTCCAAGTGCAGTGAGAATCATGATCATTGGATTGCTTTTTATACCGCTTATGTTTGGCAGAGTGATTCCGATAAATGCAAAGACCAAACCAAAGATAATAACCGAACCGGCGTCATCGAGGGCAACCAATCCATAAAGATAATCAATAAATTTTCCTCGAGCGCGCAATGATTGCACTATGGCAACAGTGGCAGCAGGGGCAGTTGCAGTGGCTATAGCTCCCAAAAGCAGTGAGAATTCATATTTAAAACCGATCAGCATCAATGCTCCAGAGACAAGTACAAATGTCAGCCCGATCTGGAATAAGGTGAGGATAATTATCCCTTTTCCAATGGATTTCAATTTTGAACGCGAAAATTCTCCTCCAATTGCAATTGCGATAAGCCCGAGTGCGATTTCCGTGATAGGACGAAGAGCGTGCACCATCTTCAGCTCGATAACATTTCCAATCGACTCACCAAGCAATATACCCNCAATGATGTAACCGGTGACAACCGGCAGTTTGAGCTTGTCAGCAACTTTTCCGAGAATGTAACCGACAATAAGCACCATACCGATTGCAAAGAGGATATGGTGGCTTACGAGAGTACGTAATGTTGTCATAGAAAATTCAGTTGCTGTGAGTATCCAGTTAAAGGCAGATGACATTGAGCATCCTTATCGAAATTAAGTTTTGGTTAGTTTGCAAACAAGGTGTGAAATTGGTCAATATCTTTATTTGATTAACTCATACCTTGCATTAATGAGGAAAAATTGACAATGAATTCCGGCTTCAAATAAACGAACACATTCGATGAAAGCACATAGTGATGAATACTGGATGAGATTGGCGCTTGAAGAAGCTGAGAAGGCTTTTCAAGAGGATGAAGTCCCGGTCGGTGCAGTAATAATAAAGGATGGAAAAGTCATTGCACGTGCTCATAATTCGACAGAATCCAGCAATAATGCTCTTGCCCATGCAGAGAAGCTTGCTGTTGAACAGGCGCAGAAAAAACTTGGTAAGTGGTTTTTAGATTGTACATTATATGTTACTCTTGAACCCTGTACTATGTGTGCTGGAGCAATAGTTCTTTCACGTATAAATAGAGTAGTTTTTGGTGCCTTTGATGAGAAAAATGGTGCATGCGGATCATTATATAATGTTCTTTATGACACTCGCTTGAATCATAATCCTGAATTGAAAGGGGGTGTCATGGCATATGAATGTGGTGAAATTTTAAAATTTTTTTTTCAAAAGAAACGGACTAATAAAGATGGAGAGGTGTCCGAGCTGGCTTAAGGAGCACGCTTGGAAAGCGTGTGTAGGTCATAAGCTTACCGCGGGTTCGAATCCCGCCCTCTCCGCCATTTTTTTAGGAGAGATGCCGGAGCGGTCGATCGGGGCGGTCTCGAAAATCGTTGTCCGTCAGTTGGCGGACCGTGGGTTCGAATCCCACTCTCTCCGCCATTTATAAATGCTTATCTAATTTTTTTATTAAAATTCTTGACGATATTAATTTTGAATTTTATATTTGCTATTTATAAAAGTAATATATTTTTTAAGTTAAATAAGTTCAAAATATTTAAGATTGAAAGTAGATTTTTTTACGTCTATTCTTCATGATAAGTATGAGAACAAGAAAAAATAGGAGAATAGAAAGCATGCAAGGTAAAAAACTCTATGTGGGTAATCTTGATTATTCAGTCACTAAAGAAGCACTTTCAGAATTATTTTCTGAATTTGGCGAAGTGGTTGAGGTTACCATCATTGAAGGAAAAGGTTTTGGATTTGTAGAAATGTCAGAACCATCTGAAGCTGAAAGCGCAATGAGTGACTTGAATGGAAAAGACTTTAAAGGTCGTTCCCTGAAGGTCGATGAAGCACGTCCGAAAAGAGATAATCAAAGAGATAATCGAAGAAACTTTAAAAGATAAAGAATCAAGTATTGTCACTTAAGAATGGCATGATCATTAATTTGGTCATGCCATTTTTTAATGGGAATTCTTTAAGGCATTTGTTGACAGGAATTTATGATTTCACACTTCTCATCCAAAATAATTTGGATTTAAATTATAAATATGCCAAACGATAATAATGAAATTAGTGAGTTATTTGGTGAATTAAAACTCACAGACAATGGTAAATGGTATGCTGTGTACACAAAATCTCGTCATGAAAAAAAAGTAGCCAAGAGCTGTATCGATTATGATATTTCATATTATCTGCCTTTGACAGAGAGCGCTAGGTATTATCAGAATAGAGTGATCACTTTTACAAAACCTCTGTTCTCGAGCTATATTTTTTGTAATTGTTCTTATGATCAAAAAATCCAACTATATCGTACCGGATTGCTTTGCACATTTATAGCGGCTTCCGATCAGGAACAACTCCTAAAAGAACTCAAGCAGATACATGATGCAAAAAATGAAGGAGTTAAACTTACTCCTCATAAATATCTTACGCGGGGAAGAAGAGTGAAAATTATTCGAGGACCCTTTAAAAACTATGAAGGAAAGATCTCTTATAGAAAAGGATCATATAAATTAGTACTAAATATTGACTTGATAAAACAGGCTGTGGCAATCGAGGTCAATGCAAAAAATATTGCTTTGCTCGATGATGAGTAAAGAATATCCAAAAGGAGAAACTATATTGATGGAAAAACCAAGAATAGCTGTTGTAGGTTCCGGGTCATGGGGATTTAATCATGTGAGAACATTTTACAACTTAGATAGTTGTGTACTTGTAGGTGTGAGTGATCTTATTGATAAGAATCTTGAAAGGGTGAGAAAACAATTTCCAGACCTTAATACATCAAAGAAATACACTGATTTTACTAGAAATGATAATATTGATGCGATAGTTGTCCCCTCGAGTGCAGAAACCCATTACGAGATTGCGAAGGATGCTTTAGAGCATGGAAAACATTGTTTAGTTGAGAAACCGATAACATTAGATATTGATAATGCACAGGAGCTAGTTGACCTTGCGAATCAGAAAGGGCTGGTTCTTATGGTTGGTCACCTGCTTATTTATCATGGTGCAGTTGATTTCCTGAAGAAGCTCGTTGACGAAAAGAAGATCGGAGACATGCTTTATCTGTATTCTCAACGAGTAAATTTGGGGAAGGTACGATCGAATGAGAATGCGTTATGGAGTTTTGCCCCACATGATATCTCGATCATGCTCTATCTCATAGACTCAAAACCAATAAGAGTATCTGCAACAGGACAGAGCTTTTTACAAAGGAAAAAAAATATACACGATGTTGTTTTTTTTACTATTTATTTTGAAAATGGTACTATTGCGACCGGACAAGTAAGTTGGCTTGATCCACATAAAATTCGCAAATTTACCATTGTTGGAAGTGAGAAAATGGTGACTTTTGATGATATGGAAGTTCGAGAAAAGATAAGAATTTATGATAAAGGTGTGGACGGATGGAATGTATCTTATGATTCTTATGCAGAGTCAATGTCAATTCATGATGGAGATATCTCAATTCCCAAAGTAATTCTTACCGAACCCCTCAAAAGAGAAGATAGCCATTTCATTGAATGTATTGTTGACAAAAAGAAACCTCTTACAGACGGACAGAATGGTCTTGATGTATTGAAAGTTCTGGTTGCCGCTCAGAGATCTTTAGAAAATTACGGAAAACCCGAAGATATTTTATAAAGGAGAGTAATGGACGAATTCATTTCAGAGAAAGCGCTAATTGGTAAAGACACAAAGATTGGATTGAATGTTATTATCGAAGATAATGTAAAGATCGGTGATAATTGTCTTATCGGACATAACGTGATCATTCATGAAGGATCTGTAATTGGTGGTGGTGTGCGAATTGATGACGGCACGATAATAGGAAAAGAGCCCCTTTTTTCACCAAGAAGTATTTTCAAGCCGAAAAAATTGAACCCGGCAAAAATCGGCGATGATTGTCTTATCGGTGCTAATGTGGTAATATACGTGGGCTCTGTTATTGGGCACAAAAATCTTATTGCAGACCTTTCAACTATAAGAGAAAATGTAACAATTGGTGATGTAAATATAATCGGAAGAAATGTCACTATTGAAAACTTTGTGACAATCGGGAGCAGATGTAAATTTGAAACTAATGTTTATATAACTGCGTATTCTGAAGTTGGCGACTACTGCTTCGTTGCCCCATGTGTCGCTACAAGTAATGATAATTACATGGCGCGTGATAAAGAACGCTATAAACACTTTAAGGGTGTTACCCTTAAAACCGGTGCAAGAATCGGAGTAAATGCAACTATACTTCCTGGTAAGATAATTCATGAGGACGGAATGGTGGCAGCCGGTTCGGTAGTCTCAAGGGATGTCCCAAAAGGAAAAATCGTTCTCGGATGCCCTGCAAAAGTACACCGTGATGTAAACGAGAAACAACTTTTAAAAAATAATCTTGATAAATAGAAGGAGAAATTCATGAAAGTTCCAATGCTCGACTTAAACGCTCAATACGAGCCAATGAAAGATAAAGTTTTACAAGCGATGACAGAGGTCTTCGATTCAAAAAGATTCGTTAATGGTCCTCAGGTCAAAGAATTAGAAGAGAAGTTAGCTGAATATTGCCATTGTAAACATGCGATCGGAGTTACTTCTGGAACCGATGCTTTACTAATATCACTTATGGCATTTGGTATAGGTGAGGGTGATGAAGTCATTACAACTCCCTTTACTTTTTTTGCGACTGCCGGCTCCATTTTTCGTGTTGGAGCAAAGCCGGTATTTGTAGATATTGATCCCAAAACCTATAATATTGATCCCGAACGTATCGAAGAAAAAATTACAGACAGAACAAGAGCTATCATACCTGTTCACCTCTTTGGACAATGTGCCGAGATGGATAAGATCAACGAAATTGCGCAAAAGTATAACCTCTATGTTATTGAAGATGCAGCACAGGCAATTGGCTCTGAATATAAAGGAAGACGTGCAGGATCTCTTGGAGATGTTGGTTGCTTCTCATTTTTCCCAAGTAAAAATCTGGGATGCTGCGGAGATGGAGGCCTTGTCACAACGAACAATGACGAATTAGCTGAAAAGATCAAAATCTTACGCCAGCATGGCAGCAAACCAAAATATTATCATAAAATAATCGGCGGCAATTTCCGACTGGATACTATGCAAGCAGCAGTGCTTCTTCAGAAATTTCCTTACCTGGAAGAATGGCACAAAGGTCGTCAGAAAAATGCAGAATATTATAATGAACATTTGAAAGATGTGGTTGTTACACCTTTTGTTGAATCATATAATATAATGATCTATAATCAATATACTATACGGACTCCTATGAGAGATGAGCTACAAAACAAGCTTAATGATGCGAATATTGGTAATGCAATTTATTATCCCGTTCCACTTCACCTGCAAGAATGTTTCGCCTATTTAGGATATAAAGAAGGTGATCTTCCCGAATCAGAAAAAGCTGCACAAGAAGTTGTATCCATTCCAATATATCCTGAATTGAATGACAAGCAAAAGGATTATGTGATACAGGTTATAAAAAATATCTAATTTTTTTGTGTAGATTCTGTTTTTTATTGACAAAGAATTTTGTTCGAGTCAAATATACAAAAAATAATTTATAAAAAGATAAAAAAATGAAAAAGAAAGCACAAGTAACGATAGTATTAATTTTCGTTCTCAGTTTATTTCTTTCTTCTACACTCCTCACTTTTGACTCCTATGTAGGACCGACAAAGGAATCCGATGAATTATATTGGGATAGTGTGATGTCATTCTTTGATGAGTTCTCGGAAACCGTCTTTAAAATTCCTGAAGACCCTGAAGATAATATAGGCGGAAAAAATGATGAAACTGCAAGTTACCGAAGAGGTCATCGTATCCGCATTTCCCCATCCGAAAGAAATAAGAAAAAAAGTATTGAGATCTCTGATTAATTCTAAAGAAGAAAATCAAATAAAATTATAGAAAGAGAGGGTGAAGTGTGTTTATTTTTTTTTAAGGGAAGGAAGCATCTCTTAAGAAAATTTCAAATAAGGGGAAAAAGAACAATATTAATGTATTTTTTATTAGTATACTTACCTCATATTGTATTTTAATAATACAAATATTTACAAATAATATTAAAGATACAATATTTTGATAATATGAAAAATAAAGATTACAAAATAAAAGACGTAAATTTGGCGGGATTTGGCAGAAAAGAAATCGAGCTTGCAGAAGTCGAGATGCCCGGTTTGATGTCACTCCAAAAAAAATATTCAGATGAAAAACCATTACAAGGAGCAAGAATTACAGGCAGTCTTCATATGACGATCCAAACGGCGGTGTTAATAGAAACACTTGTTGCTCTGGGTGCGAATGTGAGATGGGCTTCTTGTAATATTTTCTCTACGCAGGATCATGCTGCAGCAGCGATAGCACAAGATGAGATTCCCGTTTTTGCATGGAAAGGTGAAACGCTTGAAGAATATTGGTGGTGCACAAAACAAGCCCTTTTATTCGGCGATCAAGAAGGTCCTGATCTCATCGTGGATGATGGGGGAGATGCAACTTTGTTCATCCACGAAGGTTTTCGATTGGAAGAGGAATATAAAAAGACCGGTAAAATACCGCAGCCGGATACCTCGACGAGAGAACTTTGCATGCTTCATAAGACAATATTGGAAGATATGGTCGAGTTCCCTGACCGCTGGCATCGGATAGTGTCACATATTAAAGGTGTAAGTGAAGAAACAACAACTGGAGTTCATCGGCTATACCAGAGGATGAAAGAAAATACTCTTCTCTTTCCAGCAATTAATGTAAATGATTCTGTCACAAAATCTAAGTTTGATAATCTGTATGGTTGTAGAGAATCTCTTGCAGATGGGATAAAGCGAGCGACAGATATAATGGTTGCAGGAAAAGTTGTAATCGTGTGCGGTTATGGTGATGTCGGCAAGGGATGTGCACAATCTATGAAGGGATTTGGTGCCCGAGTTATTATCACTGAGATTGATCCGATCTGTGCACTTCAAGCTGCGATGGAAGGATTTCAGGTTACACGTCTGGAGGATGTAGTAAAAGAGGGTGATATTTTTGTTACTGCAACCGGCAATAGAGATGTAATAAGAGTTGATCATATGCAAAAGATGAAGGATAAGGCGATCGTTTGTAATATTGGGCATTTTGATAATGAAATCCAGGTTGATGAATTGTATGCAACTCCCGGCGTCAAGAAGATCAACATCAAACCCCAGGTTGATGAAATACAATTCCCAGACGGACATTCGATTATTCTTCTCTCTGAAGGAAGATTGGTCAATCTCGGAAATGCAACTGGGCATCCTTCATTTGTCATGAGTAATTCCTTCACCAACCAGGTGCTTGCTCAGATGGAATTGTGGCAGAAAAATTTTGATAAAAAAGTATATAGATTACCTAAAAAACTTGATGAAGAAGTTGCGCTTTTGCATATTGGCAAAATTAATGCTAAATTAACCCGTTTGACGGAAGAGCAAGCGAAATATATCGGTGTTCCTGTCAAAGGACCTTATAAGCCGGAGCATTATAGATATTAAAAGGATGCTTAAAATGAGTGATAAAAAATATCTTTTTAGTTCAGAGTCAGTGACAGAGGGTCATCCTGATAAAATTTGTGATCAGATCAGTGATGCAATTCTTGATGAATGTCTTAGACAGGATAAAAATTCAAGAGTTGCTGCTGAAACTGCGATCAAGAATGGTGCAGTTTGGGTATTTGGAGAAATTACAACAAAGGGCTTTGTAGATATAAATAAAATTGTGCGAGACACCCTTAAAGATATTGGTTACACTCATAGCAAACTTGGTATAGATTATGAAAACTGTGGCGTGTTCTGTAGTATTATCCCTCAATCCCATGACATTGCGATAGGTGTTGAAGCTGACAAAGCTACTCATCATATGCAGGGAGCCGGTGATCAAGGTATGATGTTTGGTTTTGCCTGCACTGAAACAGAAGAGTTAATGCCCTTACCCATTATGCTTGCTCATAAATTAGCAAAAAAACTTTCGGAAGTTCGCAAAAACGGGACTATTTCATATTTAGGACCAGATGGAAAATCACAAGTAACAATTGAATATGATGGTGATGTACCCAAACGCGTACATACTGTTGTAGTTTCAAATCAGCATGCTGAAGGCATTGATAGAGATAAAATTCGAAAAGATATTATTGAACATGTGATAAAGCCCGTATGTGGAGATTATCTTGATAAGGAAACGGTTTTTCATATTAATCCTACAGGGGAATTCGTGATCGGAGGACCTCAAGCTGATGCCGGATTAACCGGAAGAAAGATCATTGTGGATACCTATGGTGGAATGGGACGACACGGAGGTGGTGCATTTTCCGGAAAGGACCCATCAAAGGTAGATCGCAGTGCTACATATATGGCTCGCTATATCGCAAAGAATATAGTTGCAGCAGGTATAGCCGACAGATTTGAAATTGAGATTTCTTACGCTATCGGAATCGCTGAGCCATTAAGTTTGTGGGTCGAAACCTTTGGAACTGGCAAGCTTGATGACGAGCAGATCATTTCACTTATCAGAAAGCATTTTCCTTTGACTCCTCAAGGAATCATCGCACATCTCAAGCTTCAAAGACCTATTTACCAAAAAACTGCTGCCTATGGTCACTTTGGAAGAAATGAGCCCGATTTTACATGGGAAAAAATAGATAAAGCAGAAATCCTGAAGAAGGAACTCGATAAGCTTATAAAAAGATAATTTTTGTAAATAAATATATATAATTGCCCCGTATAAAGTCACTTATGAAAACAGGGGAGTGTAAGTGAGGGGCACGAAGTGTACCCGGAACAATTTATGCTACTTGATTTACATACACACAGCACCGCTTCAGATGGAACATTGTCTCCCGAAGAACTTATCCTCGAAGCTGCACACAAAAATCTAAAATATTTAGCTCTCACCGATCATGATACTATTGATGGTTTATCACAAATTTCGACAGTTCCAGATGGACTAATCTTTATAAACGGTGTTGAGATAAGCGCTGAGTTTCCAAAAACTCTTCATATTCTTGGTTATGGCTTTGACCCGAAACATACTGAACTTAATCACACACTCAAAGAACTACAGGATTTTCGGCTCAATCGAAATAAAAAAATGATAGAGAATATAAAAAAACTCGGTTTCGATATTACTTTTGAAGAGCTGGAAAAAGAAGCTGGAGGTGAGCTGATCGGCAGACCTCACTTTGCGAGTTTATTTGCAAGGAAAGGATATGTCGGCAGTTATCAGGAAGCTTTTGATAAGTATCTTGATAAGGGGAAACCACTTTATCTTAACAAAAAAAGACTGCAACCCGATAAAGCAATAAAACTCCTGCTTGATGCTGGAGGAATTCCTGTGATCGCTCATCCTTATCAGACAAAGCTTAATGATGAAAAGTTAGAGGAATTGGTTGCGGATCTTGCAAATTGTGGCTTGATGGGGATTGAGGTTTTTTATTCCAAGCACACACATGATCAGATCAGATTTTATAAATATTTGGCTGACAAATATGGATTGCTCATTACTACCGGATCAGATTTTCATGGGAAAACGAAACCTGACATACATCTGGGTATGAATGTTGAACGTGACCTTCTATTGCCATTCCTTCAAGAGGTAGTAAAGAATAAATGAGACTTTCCAAAAAGAACGAATATGCCTTGATGGCTTTCCAATTCATGAGATCATCATAAATAGACAATTAACAATACTATGAAAATAATAACCGAGCCCACCTCACGTAAAGAACTTTGGAATAAACGCGAAGTTAAGTTCGAAGATATGATGAAATTGGTGGTCGATGTCGAGCAGGAAATAGTTGCAGCCGATGCAGAACTTCATGCAGACTTGGAAGCCCTTTTATTGGGAAATGGCTCCCGTCAATATGATATTTGGGGAATAAATATCTATCCGGATAAAGGCGAAGATGATTATATAGAATATACTGCACTTATCAATATCAGACCCTCTCAAAATAATCGAAGTATGGAAGTAGAAGATTCTTTTGCTCGCAGTAAAATTCGAGAAATTTGTGCGAGGTTACTGCAAAGATAATGCTCCATACTCATCTCACTTCAGAAAAATGGAAATCCTTCAGTCTTGATAAACAGATTCTTATGATCGCCAATGAAATTAATCGGGCAAAGAATTGGATAGATAAAAAGGATTTTGAGAAGGTTTTAAATTGCTATGAACGTGCTTTTGAGCTGGTTGACCTCACGGTTGATTCATCCAAGAATAAAAGTTTAGTTAATGAGTTAATGAGGTTTCGTGAACTTATTGCAACAGAATACGTTCAAAGAGTTAATAACGAAAAGAAGAATTCGGAATTATTTAAAGTGTTGCTTTCTTTAAACTTAGAGAGTTACAATATCTATTATTTATGAAAAAAGAAGAATTAATTAATAAATTAAAAACCTATTGCACTGAGAATCAGTCCATAAGTTTTGCTTTGATTTTCGGTTCTTATTGCAATGATAATATTTTGTATCTAAAAGATCTAGATATTGGATTATATACAAAAGACGATATTGGATTACTCAATATTGGAAATCCTTCAAATTATGGAGATTGTATTAGAATTCTTCAGGAAAAAAGTTTGTTTAGCTGATTCCATTGAAACAAGGATTGAAACATAAAGACAAATTATATTCCCTATTGGATTTCATTTCTGATTTAAAACTATTTGCTGAATCTGTAGAAAAATATTTGAATGATGAGTAAGTTTTTTGTTAATCGTAAAATGTGAGTATTAATGGATTATAAAGAATTAGATGTTTGGATAAAATCATAAGTTAATAATGTTTCAAAATTCATACATTTCACATTTCCCGAATAAACCAGGGATACCCCCAAAAATTCGATGAAGATTCTCTGGATAGTGCATGAATAAAGTGTTTGCGGAGAATTCTTCGCGGAATATTACTTTTAGAAAAACTGTTAATTTGTATCTATCCTT
>ASNI01000059.1 GCA_000404785.1 Cloacimonetes bacterium SCGC AAA252-N17 | reverse complement strand
AAAAGAAAATATATACTAAATATTCATCTGCGCAAATCTGCTCAATCTGTGTTAATCTGCGTGCTATTCTTGAGTGTTCTATTCTTATATGAAAAACATCGTCGCCCTTGTTGATTGCAATAATTTCTACGCTTCCTGCGAGCGTTTATTCAGACCTGAGCTTGAGGGCAAACCCATCATCGTGCTTTCAAATAATGACGGTTGTGTAGTTGCTCGCTCTAACGAAGCTAAAGCTTTGTGTATGCCTTTTGGAAAACCGGTTTTCGAAGCAGAGCATCTTATTAAGAAACATAACATCTATGTATTCTCATCCAACTATACCCTCTATGGCGACATGTCGCATCGTGTGATGCAAACCTTAGAGCAATTCAGTCCTGATCTGGAAATCTACTCAATCGATGAAGCTTTTCTTGATCTGACAGGTTTTGCAGATCGAGACCTGACTGAATATGGTTGGAGAATCAAAAACACAGTTACAAACTGGACAGGGATTCCTGTCTCAATTGGTATTGCAGAAACGAAAACACTGGCAAAAGTCGCAAACCGTTTTGCAAAGAAAAACAAGAAGTATAAAGGTGTGCTCGACATCACATCCTTCAGCGAACATGAGATAGATGAATTCCTGAAACAGGTAGATGTATCAGACATCTGGGGAGTGGGCTGGCAATACGAAAAATTGCTTAAACGTAATAATTTTCACACCGCCTACGATCTGAAATATGCACCTGATAAATGGGTGAAAAAGAATATGACGGTCATGGGACTTGCCACAGTTTTTGAACTTCGTGGAACTCCCTCTATCAATCTTGAAGAAGTTACTCCACACAAAAAAGAGATCGTAAGCTCATGCTCTTTTGGACGACCTGTTGAGACTCTTGAAGAACTGGAGGAGGCGGTGGCGACATATGTAACAACTGCTGCTGAAAAACTCAGAAAACAGAAATGCCTTGCCTCTTTGATTCAAGTCTTTGTGGCGACAAATCGGTTCAGGCCAAAGGAACCTCAATATTCAAATGCTTATATGTTTGAACTGCCGGAAGCTACAGATAGTACTGCGGAATTCATTTCCCACGCTCATGAAAATCTAAAAAAAATATTCAGAGAAGGGTACCGCTACAAAAAAGCCGGCGTGATGCTTAGCGGAATTGTTGAGCAGGGTAAGTACCAGCTCAATCTTTTCACAGAATCCTATTTCCACAGCAGAAACCGAAAACTGACACATATCATAGACAACATCAATGAGAAATGGGGAAGCAATACACTGCACTACGCAGCTACAGGTATCAAGAAACCATGGATGATGAAGCGTATGCACAAATCCCCTCATTTCACCACGCAATGGGACCAGATCCTCGTGGTGAAAACAGATGACGAAAAGGAGTAACAATGTGTGGAAGATTTGCTCGAATAAATACTGCAAAAGAGATAATGGAAATATTTAATCTCGATCAAATTGAGATCGAACTCGGTCCAAGCTATAATATCGCACCCACTCAAGATGTTGCTGTCATCATAGAAAATGGAAGCTCAATACTCACTGCCATGCGATGGGGATTGATCCCCTTTTGGGCAAAGGATATTTCAATTGGTTCCAAACTCATCAATGCACGCGCAGAAACACTCGATGAAAAACCGAGTTTTAAATACTCATTTCAGAAAAGAAGATGCCTTATAGTTGCAAACGGCTTTTATGAATGGCAGAAACGCGGATCTAACAAATTCCCCTATTTCATTCATTTGAAGGACAACAAGCCATTTTGCTTTGCAGGTATTTATGATAATTGGAAATCTCAAGATGGCGAGAAGATTACTTCGTGCAGCATAATTACTATAGATGCGATTAAAAGTCTGAAAACTATCCACCCTCGAATGCCTGTCATTCTTCCGAAAGAAAACTTCGCTTTGTGGTTCAAGAATAGTGATACAAATACATTGAAACAGTTGCTCATTCCCTACCAGGAACATGATCTCGATTATTATGAGGTCTCAATGGATGTAAATTCACCGGCTAATAATTATCCTGATTTAATAGAGCCATCCCAGGATTTACTCCATAATTAAAATTTCGCTTTTTAATTTTGAGAATTTGAGCTTTGAATTTGTTAAGTATTTAGGAATTAGGGTTTAGGATTTCTATCAGTTTCTTCAATTTTTCTTTTCCTTCCAATACAAATATAAAAGAAAGAACTTCCCCAAAAAGCATAATAATGTTTCTTTTTTAACTCCTGCAAAATTTTGGAAGAAATTTGTTGTTTTTGATCCTTAAGAAAATTATAATATTTTCGTAAAAGATACTTTGATCCCCCACCTGCTAAGACCTTCTCCTCGACTGATTCTCTGATCGCTTTTCTGTTAAATGGTTTCTTGCAGTATCCTTTAATTTTTTTTGACATATCTTTTTGTTCGGGTGTTTCGTAAGATGGCAGTATAAACTTCACGATATCATTATTACGAATATCGATATTCTTCAGTCCTGCATCGCTCATCAATTTCGGCAATTTCGAACCGATACCCCAATCTCCTTCTCCGAGCTTTTTCCTGCCCTCGACCCAACAGTACTGCACCTTATGAATCAAAAGGAGTTCTTCCATAGAAAACTGATGAACGGAATTGTAACTAACCCTCATAGAATTTGAAAGATTATCCGGTTCCATACAGATCACAATGCCGCCGGGTTTGACCACACGCTTCATCTCGGCAATTGCTTTTACCGGCTCCTCCAGATGCATCAGCAAGGTCTGGCACATTACGAAATCAGCAGAATTATCCGGCAAAGGTAAAGCATAAGTATCACCGACCATGAATTCTGCAGAGCCCTCTTTTACCCAATCTTTTGAGATTCCTTTTGCTTCGGAGATGAGTTTTTCGGATACGTCGATGCCTATATATTTTCCTCCTTTGCCGAAATATTTCCAGAATGTCCAGCCAAGATAACCGAGTCCGCAGCCCACATCCACGCCTGTCATTCCGGATTTCAAACCGATCCACTTTGCATACAACTCGACTGAATCCTCTCTCCATAAAAACTTCCGCTCCTCAATAATGTGCTTTCTATACTCATCTTTCGACCAGTCGATCTTATCTGTTTGTTGATTCTTCTTTTTCATGATGCAAACCTCCAATCTTTATTCATTACTCCTAGTTTTTCTTCGAGCTACGATACCATGTTTTTATACTTTTCCCAAGCTCTTCACAACGCTCCCAAAAATGCTTTATATTCTCAATCGCTTCATGTGAAATATAAAAATTTTTGTAGCTTTCCTCGAAAACCAAACAGCGTTTACGAAATACACCCCAATAAAATTCATCTTCATTCTCATCGATCTCAAAATTTGTGTTCAATCGATTAAAGTACTTATACATTTTCTTACGGATATAGTCCGCAGCCCGGGCATCCGACGCACTTTTTCCAAGCTCGAAATCATCAAGATCATTGTCCGTCTTGAAAGTAGTTTTCAACTGTTTATAACATCTTTCGCATATTGTTTTCACTGGCTTTTTGTTATTTGTGGCAATCCACTCCGAGGGCGGGATCTGAAAAAATAAGATACCTAATGTGTTATCAAAATTCTCTATATCTATTTTAAAAATATTGGAATTGAAATCATCAAAAGCAGATTTTATCAAATCAGTGATGCGTGAGACGGAAATATGCTCGGGATCGAATCTAAAATGCAAATTTGAAAAACAGAAATAGCGTAGTGCATCCCGATGACCCGTGCAGGAATTAGTCGTTGATATGTATGGAAGCGAATTCCAGATGATCACTGTCCTTTCAGCGATCGTGTCTATGCTTATAAATTCTTCGATGCTTAATTTCTCGATCACACGTTGCCAGTCATCATCGCTCAAGTCGAGATCATGAAAGGTATCACGTAAATATCGAATGCTATCTGCATCATAGACTTTTCCTTTATTATTTCCCTTCTGATGAGATTTGTAATAAAGTCTGTTTAATAATGGAATATCCGGCAAGACATCTGAAGTTCCGAAATAATCCGCAATATTTAAAGCTTTTTGTATATGCTCTAAGCGTAATGTCCCGCAAGGTAATTCCAATCGGTCAAAGGTGAAAAGGTTTTGATTTATCAATTTTTGAAGTTCATTAATATCTTTGCATTTGTCTATAATAGCTTCTATTTTTTCTTTTGAATAAGAAGGATTTGCGAAAACTATTTTATAGTTCAATGATTCTCCCTATCTGATTTTATTTGGGATTAAATTTTAAATTTTAAATTTTCCATTTTAACATTATCCAACGTCACCCCCTCCACATTGAACATCTCATCAGGAAGCAAAAGCACATCATAGTTTTCTTTTTGAATTGCCTTGATCACATCCTGACCTACAAGCAAACCGGCAACTGTCACATTTTTACCAAGAAATTCATTCTCAACATGAATAACTTTCCATTGCTGATTTTCTTTTGAATTGAGTGCATCGACCAATTCATTTAAAATAGGATAGAATAATACTCCGGTCACAAAAAGCACTTTTTTATTCCTGTGTTGTTCGAGCAATTCATCGGAATAATCTTTCCAATTATCAAGAAAATCACGAACAAGTCCGATACCATTCTCAATCTGGGGAAAATCCTCATAATACTCATCTGCTGGAATCGGCTCATCAGCAAGAAGAAAGAACTCATCAGCAAGTGAGACAATACCTGAACCATATTTCTCCTGAAACTGCCTTCTCCATTTTTTTGATTGTATAATAACTTCTTTTGCTTGCGATTTGCTTACTTTTTTTAGTCGAGTCAAATCTTTTCTGAATTTCGTTAAACCAACCGGCACAATCCCGATTGACTGCACCGCAGGATAGAGAGAAGCGAGATCAAATACGGATTTTTCAAATTCTACGCCATCATTCCAGCCCGGTATAAGCACGATCTGAGTATGCAAAGTAATACCATTTTCTGCGAGAAATCTAAGCTTTTCCATAACTGAAATTTCTTTTCTATAACGCATGATCCTTTTACGCAGCTCATTATTTGTGGTATGTACGGAAATGTACAAAGGTGAAAGATGCTGCTCGATGATCCTATGGTAATCTTTCTCTGTCAAATTTGAAAGTGTGATAAAATTCCCGTGAAAGAATGAGAACCGAAAGTCATCGTCTTTCACTTTCAGCGATGGTCGTGCGTCAGGATGTATCTGGTCAACAAAGCAGAAAATGCAGTTGCAGCCACACTTTCGAACCTTCATTGGATATAATTCAAGTCCAATATCCTCATCTATATCTTTCTCGAAGAAATGAGTGAATGTTTTTTCTCCCCTTTGAATCCTCACAGTTATCTTCTCATCAGCTTGATAAAATATGTAATCGAGTTCGTCATGAATGGCATGACCATTTATTGAAAGAAGTGAATCTTCGGGCTGGATCCCGATTTCATCGGCAATTGTATCAGTTGTAACGGATCGTATTTTTACCAGCATGAAAAATAAGAAAGGCGGGAATGAACCCGCCTTTGAAATATTTTTACAAGTTAGAATTTGTATTCTTTTGCGAAAATTTCCTGAGCTGCAGTCAGACCTGCACCCCATTTGAATTCCCAGCCGAGTTCATGAAGCACGATCTCAAGAGCAGATAGCACTGAAATAATATCGAACATCTCAATATAACCCATGTGGGCAATGCGGAATATCTTACCTTTAATAGGAGCTTGTCCACCTGCAATGGTGAATCCGTATTTATCACGAAGTATCTTTACCAGCGCAAGCCCATCCACTGATTCAGGAACTTTAACTGCTGTTGCCACATCACAGGAAGGATGTGCATAGACTTCCAAACCGAGTGCTTCTGCTGCTGCACGGACTGCTTTTCCAAGGACTCTGTACTGATAGAACATATTTTCAAGTCCACGCTCTTTGATCATGTCAATTGCAACAAGCAGACCTTTTACATGCAGCACAGAACCTGTAAATGGATCGGTATTAGCAGCCAATTTTTTACGATATTTCTTCCAATCAAAGTAATAATTTGGCTGTTTACACTTATCGATAACTTTCCATGCTTTCTCACTCACTGCTGCATAGGCGTGTCCAGGAGGAAGCATAAGCCCTTTCTGCGAACCGGCAACGCAGATATCTACTTTCCAGTCATCCATGTAGAATTCCTGTCCGCCAAGTCCGGAAATTGCATCAATAACGAGCAATGTATCGGTTTTGCTTACGATCTCGCCAAGCTCTTTGACCGGCTGCACGCTACAGGTTGAAGTTTCTGTAAGTTGCGTATATACACCCTTTACATCGGGATTTTCTTTTAGGAGTTTTTCTACATCAGCAGGATCGACAGCAGTGCCCCATTCAATATCGATATACAGGGGTTGTACGCCAAATTTTTCTGCGATCTCACCCCAACGTTCACCAAATTTTCCGCCGCGAATAATGATGGCTTTATCTCCTGGGTTGAGCACATTGGATATTGCTCCTTCCATTGCGCCTGAACCGCTTGATGAAAAAATCAATACATCATTTTTTGTTTGAAATATGTATTTCAAACCTTCGATCGCTTTTCCTACTTTTTCTTTGAACGCAGGTGTTCTGTGATGAACCATTGGTTCTGCCATAACCTGCAGGATTTTTTCCGGAACCGGGGTAGGACCTGGTGCCAATAAGTATTTTTTCATTTTTTACTCCCTTCTTTGAGAAGTATTTATTTTTTAGTGTATTCTTTTATGATTTCCATAACCCACTGTGTTACTTTTTCAAGATCATGAATTTTGATATTTTCATGTGTGGAATGAACATCATTCATGCCTGTACCTATGATAGGAACCACGAGTCCGCGAGCAAAAAACACATTTGCATCACTTCCACCACCGCCCGTTTCGATCTTGGGCTCGACTCCGATATTCCTTGCAGCTTGTTTAGCAATTTTTATGATATCTTCATCTTCTTTGATCTTCATTGCGGAAAAATCATTAATTACATGAGCGCTAGAACATGCGTGAAACACCTTTGAATCAAACTTCACCTCATATTTGGCAGCTACTTCTTCAAAGGTCTTAACAATTTTATTGGTAACTTTTTCAAGTTTTACTTCATCATGACTGCGAACTTCCCCGCTGATAAAGCACTCTTTCGGAACAATATTATGAGCAAGACCTCCTTTGATATTTCCGATATTAGCAGTGGTTTCAAAATCAATTCGTCCAAGTTTCAGCTTACTAATAGCTTCTCCGGCAACCTGAATTGCATTGATACCTTTTTCTGGAGACCCGCCTGAGTGGGCTTCTTTACCGGTTATGGTGATCTCAAATACATTTAATGAGGGTGCATGCGTTACTATCGAACCAACTCCATTACAGTCGAGTGCAAAGCCGACTTTGGCTTTTATAAGAGAATAATCCAGATTTTTCGCTCCAAGCAGGCCGATCTCTTCAGATATTGTGAACAAAACCTGGATTGGTGCATATTCGTAACCCTCTTCATCGAGGCGCCTTATGGCTTCAACGATCTGCGCGATTCCGGATTTGTCATCGCTCCCAAGAATTGTCGAACCGTCAGATGTGATGAGGTCATCTTTGATGATAGGTTTGATTCCCTTGCCTGGGTTGACAGTATCGGTATGAGCACAGAGTAGAAGAGGTGCTTTATCGACTTTTCCTTTGAAATTTGCAATAAGATTTCCTACATTCCCCTGTGTCGCATGATGTGCATTATCAAAGATAATTTCCGCACCCATTTCAGAAAGATCGTTTGCCAGCTTCTCAGCAACCCTCTTTTCATCTTTAGATTCACTGTCAATTTCAACTAACGAGATGAAATAATCAACTAATCTGTTCACGATATCTCCTAACTTACCATTGATTCAAACAAAGCAAAAACAATTATAATGAATCCTATTATCATTTTGAATTTAAACTATATTTTTAAAGTTGGATAATAGATTTAAACTTAGAATATTTGTCAAATAATTCAATCCCACATCAACTTATAGTGCATCTTTATGCTCATTGTTCCCCAATCAAGAAAACAATTTCTGATAATTAAATTGATATAAATAACCATTAAATTCTTCTTAAAATTGTTTAATTTTTATTAAAATTTTTTAATATTTAGACTCATCTTTAACACTTTGAATTCTTAAATGACTATACAATAGGGAGATACGGTCTGCAAGAATTTTCTATAGCACCACGTTTTAGGAATATCTGAACCTGAAACCCCATGAATAAAGGGTTTGCCACGTGTTGGTAGGCGGGAACTGTAAAAGAAAAGTTTGGGTGAACACGGTTTGGTTAGAGAAGTTTGCAAAAATGCCAGATTATCAGTAAATTTGGAAGTATCCATTGCATCCAAGGATACTTCCGAACAATACCTCAGGACTTCATGAATGAGAAATTGTATGTTATTGATCGTCAGGATATTGTTGTAGATCGAGAGGGAATGTATTGTTTGAAGATCGAGTCCCTTTACAATTATATTTAAAGGTCCTCTGCCGATGTCTTCGTTCACGATTGAGATCAGCAGAGAGTTGTTTTGAAAATTAATAGTTCTTTAAAATCTGGAATGGATCGTAAAAGTGCATTTGGGAATTCTATCACCTAAGCTGACCAGCTCGATCCTATGATGGTATGAGTCCAATTTCCTCGAACGGTTCATTTTGCTTTTGCTTTCTTAAGTTTTCTTTTCCATGCTCTCTGAGCATTCATTTTCACGATCTCACATCAACGTATTGTGTGAAGAGAAAACATATTTAGCTGTCAAAAAAATGGTGATGTGGTAATTAGTAAATTATTGAACAATTGATAATACAAAAGATGAAGCTTATTTAAAGGGAAAGATACCATGTCGGGCTTGCTTCGTTGCGAAGTATGAAGCGAGAATGACAATTACCAACGCTTTCGTAATCCTCGAATCACACTCTCTTCGTTCACTGCGATTCAAGTATCGAACGGTTCATTTTGCTTTTGCTTTCATAAGTTTTCTTTTCCATGTTCTCAGAGCATTCATTTTTCATGATCTTTTATCTACGTATTGTGTGAAGAGGATCGTATTTAGCTGTCAAGAAATTGGTGAAGTGGTTAATTCGTTATAAAAGCAAAGAATGAATTTTTATTCAAAGGGAAAGACACGAAGCGTACCCTGGTGCAGAGGATTTTGGATATTTTAAGGAACGCCCACACCTAATAAGACTGGACTTCACTGAAAGATTTATAATATCACCTTAATCCGCTATGATGTCAGATACACAAAAATCATAGCCACAGCAGACAGCATAATTAAAAAAGTAAATCAGGCAGCGTAATCTTCTCTCCCAAATATCAAAAAGCCGGTCCGTCTTTTGACTTATCGGCTTTTATCTAATAATTAATATATATTCGGTTATATTGTGGGGGTGGTGTTTCTTTAATTATTCAAATATTATTTTTAAAATGGTATATCTTTATCATTTTCCTCATCAACCATCTTCCTCGATTTATCATCATAATATATTTGTAACACACGCTTAGCAATTCTTAATAGCTGGTCAAATGTTACAATTTCTATTCTATATAAATGTGTATTAAGATTATGTAATGCTTCTTGTTGTTTTTCATTACCATCTCTTCCAATGATTATTGTTGCTCGTATTTTTAGTGTGTCGCATTTATCTTTACTTAGTATAACATCTCTACTTCTCTCAATTTCAGTAATATATCTCATAACTTGTCCAATTACTTTTGATAACTTTGCGCATTGATGATAGCTATCATGTGATTGATCATATATAAACAATGATTCTTTAATTGGTGTCTTTATTTCGACTATTTCAAGATAGTTATCAACTGTTCTTCTAAGCATATAGTCTAGTTTATCATCTCTTGTCCATACACGTCTTTCAAGTAGTTCACTATACTCACTTCCGAAAACCCATGGATTTTTTGATAAAATATTCTGATAATCCTTCTCCTCGGATATACTGTTCTCTATCAGTTTTTTTAATTCTTGATAAATACGTTTATGCTTAACATACTTAGCTGCTACTTCTATACTCTCTATTGTATTTGCTGTACTATTATCGAATACATCAACTAATTCCTTAAGATATTCTTCAGAATTTTTTAGATGTGGTATAATGATCTTAAGTATCTCCATTTGATCAGCAGATTTCATGTTTGGTATGACATTTTTTAATTTTTCAAATTCTTGATAATCTTCGGATGTAATAATATTTATATCAGATTTTGCTTCTGACAATTTTCCAGTTAAATGTGCTTTTAAAAATTTGAATAGTATCTGTATTTCATTGGGTATTTGTCCTTCTATTCTAACTGATTTCTTTTCTTTATAAAACCATCCCGATTTTATCTTATCTACGCTATCAATTTTAAGTGAATAATGGTGTACTTTATTTTTTTGTGGGTCTATTATTTCTACTAGGGTAGCAATCCTATATGTTCTCGGTCCTGATTTTAGTTCTACCTGTTTAATTTTCCCTACATTCGGATTATTAACTGATTCTCTTATTTTAACTTTTACATCTCCAATTGTTTTTTCAGGTGGTAAAGCCATTTTTCCTCCTTTTTACCTCGTATGACACTCATTGCAACAATAATAACAACCATCTACATCATAGAAATCTTCTTTAGCTTTTTTTATTGCTTCATGACATGAAGAAAAATATCCTAAATATTTACGATTATCACTTGAAGGCAAATAATTACAGCTTTCTTCGTGCACTTCATATTCTCCTGTTGATTGTGCATTTTTATTTACGTAGTAATGTTTCACTTTTCCTCCTGAATTTTTTTAATGTTCCTTATCTTTTGGTGGATTAGGGTCATTCCCGGGTTTAATTGTATCTTTACTTCTAATCTTACCATTTCTACCTTTTGTAATAAGCTCTCCGCCCCCACTATTTCCTAACATCTCTCTTGCTGCATCTTCAGCTTCTTTTTGTGTTCTATGAACAGAAGAAGCTTTACCGGCTCCCAATCGCTTGTTTGCCCAAGTTCTATCTGGTTTTTGATAAACCATTCTGTCATTTTTTTTAGTCATTTCATCCTCCTATGATTATCTTTCTGTTAATGGAAAAACATACTTATTATATAATTCAAATAAATATTCTATTCTCCCCATCTCATCATTAAATGGCTGTGGTCTATAACATAGATCAACGGCTTTATCAAGTTCTCTATGTGCTTTTGCGAGTGATACTGGCATCGCGATCGGATCATATAAATCTGCCAAACTACAATCCGGATATTCTTCTCGTATTTTTATAACAAGCTCCGCTCTTTCCTTAACTTTTTTAACATTCTTCTCAATAGGTTTTTCCGGCCATGGAAAATTATTATAAACTAATTCATTTGAATATCTATAATCACTTTTAATTCTTCCACAAATATATTTTATCCAAGTCATGTGCATAGTCGATTCTAAAATGCCAAATTCATAATGTGTTGCACTATTAATGGCTAAACAACTATCACTAACTATAAAATAAGGTTCAAAAAAACCTATAGGAATATATTTTCTGTTCTCCGAAGAGTGTCTTGGAACTAATATATATTTCCCTGTTGGTTGTCTATCTTCTCCAAATTCATTTGGTTTTTCTGCTAATTCTCTTGTTTTTTTTCTTTTACTTTTTGCTCTCAATTCCCTTACTCTTTCAACTCTCTCTTTAACCAAAGGTAAATTTCTTAAATCTTTTGGTGATATATCCTTTAACCACAAACACCATCGTTTCTCACCATTCAAAAACTGATATGCACTAAGTAATGGTCGAAAGTAATGTCTTGATTCGGATTCATCTTTAATAAATCTCTCTTTTTCTTCATCAGAAAAAAGGAAGTTTCCCCCATCGTTTGGCATACTACCAAAACTTATATGCGGTACATCACAGATCGGATTCCTTCTTTTTGTTATTGCAACATTTGGCGCATCCACTAAATAGGGATTAATATTTTTGGCTTTTATCTCGTGTGGTTCACCTCGTATATCTTCATATTCAAATATTCTCTTATTATTAGTATCAAAATTGGCAAATCCTATAATTACTACATGCACAGCTGCTTTTCCTCTTGCTTCATTTGTCCATTTAAATGTTCTATGTGCAAAATGTATAAAGATTCTGTAATGGTCTAATAACTCATTCCACAATACACCCGTTTGTTCTCCCTGTGCAATTGAGTTCGTTGATACGAAAGCAACTTTTATTCTTGTATTTTGTATATATTTAGCAGCTTTAATATACCAAGCTGTCACATAATCAAGAACACCCGCGCCTTTAACACCATGAAATACTATTTTCATATCCTCTTTCTGTTCAAGTGTTTGATATTGTTTTCCATAAAACGGCGGATTCCCTAAAATATATGATAGCTCTCCAATTGGTATTATACTCTCCCAATCTGTTCTTAAAGCATTTCCATTATATATCAATGCAGATTTTCTTAATGGTAACCGAGTAAAATATTGCCCAAATTCCTCAGAAACAAGCATATTCATCTGATGATCCATTAACCATAATGCAACCTCAGCTATCCGGGCTGGCCACTCTTCATATTCAATGCCATAAAATTGATCTACATCCAATCCTATGATTGATTCAATATTATGAATTATTTGAGATGTTTTATGAATTTCTTTTATTATTGCTAATTCCAAAAGTCTTAATTCTCTGTAAGTAATTATAAGAAAGTTTCCACAACCACAAGCAGGATCAAGAAATTTCATCTTAGTAAGCTTTTCATGAAAATCATCCAGCTTCCTTTTATTCCTTTTGACCTTATGAAACTCATCCCATAAATTATCAAGGAATAATGGCTTTATAAGCTTCATTATATTTTTCTCAGATGTATAATGTGCTCCTAAATTTCTTCGCTCCTCAGGCTTCATAACGCTTTGAAACATCGATCCGAATATTGCAGGTGATATCTTACCCCAATCCAATGCACTGCATTGTAATAATATTTCCCTCATCCCAGAATCAAAAGAAGTTATCGGAAGTGTTTCTTCAAATAGTTTTCCGTTGATATATGGAAACTGTGCCAAATGCTCATCAAGTTTTTTAGGTCGTTGTTCCATTGGTTTATTAAGTACCTGGAAAAAATGCGCTAATCTATCCCCTAAATCGCTTCCATCAGTATTAGTTTTTTGCTCAATGTATTCCTTGAAAGTATCCTTTTCAAAAATACTTGTATCGTCAGCAAACAAACAAAATAGTATTCTTACTAAGAAAACCTCGAGTGTATGTCCCTCGTATCCATCTTCCTCCAGCTTATCATGCAGTTTTCCCATCAACTCCGCAGCTTTTATATTAACTGGACCTTCTTCTTTAAATGATCTTTTCTGATAACCAGCAATAAAACCAAACAACTTTACTTTTTTATAAAAATCCTTAATGTTAAATTCTTCTTCAGTTCCTTCATCAAGATCGTATAATCTGAAATTTTCAAAATCCGAAACCATAACATACTTTGGTAATTCATATTCTTTTAAACCGCTGAAATAATCTAATGCTTGTGAATATGCTTTGTCTAAATTCTTTCCCTTGGATTTGTGTTCTACTAAGAGAGTTCCCTTCCAAAACATATCAATGAAACCATATCTCTCATCTAATTTCTTTATAGGATCTTCAAATGAAGCTACTCTCCTTCTCGAGATACCAAATACATCAAAGAATGCATCCCAAAAAGACTTAGATTCAGCACTTTCGCGCTCCTCTCCAGCCCACTCTTTTGTAAACCGGAGCGCTCTGTCCTTTATTTCGTTCCAACTAAGTGCCATTTTAAATTATATGATTTTTCCTTATTTTTTCTTTCCGCTCAGCTTCCTCATAAAAACAGTATGAATTCAATTCCTTGCTCGTTTTTGTAATTTCCCTTCCTAAGTTGTCAAGAAATTGGTGAACTTATGAACTTGTGAATTGGTTAGTCGAAAGAACCTTGCGAATGGTTGGATTTGACCGCCTACTGGTGGAAATCTTCGCAATGGTTCGAGGTTGAGCTTAAAAAGAGTAGAATCTTAGTACCCAATTACCTCATATCAATAAATATGTACCTTCAAATTATCGGACTACACATACTATTATAATTTTCTTAGCTTTTTTCTTCCTCTATATTTTCATCTGTTATCTCTACTTGTTTATACAAATTTGATGTTTTTTTAATTATTCCTTTGTATATACATTTATCCCAATTTTTTAATACTACATGATGCAAAATCATAAAAATCGCATAACCTATTATTATTATTACTACTTTTGATATTGTTCCAAAATTTTGTACCCATTCTGTAATCTTTGGTAAATATATTCTATCAATAAAAGAATACAGAAAGTAATAAGATAATGTTCCTATTAATAATTCTACTATATAAAATGCTGGATGAAATGGATTTATTGTATTTCCTTTTTTTTGAGCAAATGATTTTAGTGTTTGAAGATTTTTTCCTAATGTTAATCGATTTTCACAGTCATCTACAAATCTTGCAAAAAGATTATAAAACCAATTTTGAACAGCCAATATCCAAAAATATCCCCAAGAAACTGCAAATAGTAGAAGGTAAAATATCGCATTATTAATAATATCAATATTACTTTTTGATAATGATAATATAGCTACGATAAATGCTGCGTATCCCCCAAGTAGTGTCCATCTTAAATTATCTGCATGCAATCTATATTGATTTGCATTTTTATATATTAACTCATCTGTTTTTGCTTTTTCCATATTTCCTCTCTTATTTCAATAAATTTTTCCACCCAATTTCATAATTATAAACAGTATTCACGTCAATTTTTACTCTTTTCCGTATTATTTCTTCATATGTTGTCAAGAAAATGGTGAATTGGTAAATTGGTGAAGTGGCAATCTTCATTTATCCTAACCAAATATTCTCTTTTTCCGCTCATTTAATAATTCAAGATATTTTTCCTTCATGGAATCTGAAAGAAAGCTAATTTCGATTAGATCGATCCATTCAGGAAAGCAACTATACAATGAATCAACTAATTCATTTACCTTTTTTGTGGGAATTTCCATACACTCAATTCAGAAACGATCTCAGTCACATCCTTTGTGATCTTACTTTGTTCTCCATCATTCAACCATTTACTTATATTCTCAGACATTAATATACTCTCTTGTTTTATTTCTGGATCATCATATTTCGTTCACAGCTGCAAATAGAACTCAGCACACATGGCGTCAATTTTTTTGAAATTTGAGATTGGAAATTTGAAATTTGAAATCAACAAATCGTATATCACAGCATAGTAAAACGAAGCCGAATCAATTCTCTCCTCACTCTACTATCTAAGCTCTATCTTGATGAGTTGTTAATCTTCGAGACCTTTCAACATTAGAACCTTCCAATGTCCAAACCTTCAAATTCAAAAACAAATGTATCAAGCATACCTCCAAAAAAATTCGAGTAAGATTCTCGGTGCAGTGCAGGAATAAAGCGTTTGCGGGGAAATTTTTGTGGAAAATTACAAATAGTACACTGTTGTTTTTTTTCTACCTTTGCTGTTGTCACCCTGAGCTTGCCTGCTTGGGCGTAATGAAATGAAG
>ASNI01000058.1 GCA_000404785.1 Cloacimonetes bacterium SCGC AAA252-N17 | reverse complement strand
TTTTAACTATTATGGTTATTTCTTTCTTTTACTATTTATACGGATGATATTCAATAAGTTTTCCTTAAAGTGTCATGAATATGAAAAATTTTGGGGGTATGCCAACTCAAAACCATAAAACAATTGACACAAATATTCCTTCTCTGAATTCAAGTAAGGAATGATTTTACAAGGAGAAACCCATGAATAATAAAGAGAAAAATCCCTTTCTCAAACCTTTTGAAACTCCTTTTGATACAGTTCCATTTGATAAGATATCGAAAGATGACTTCATGCCTGCAGTGGAAAAAGGGCTTGAAGATGCATGGAAGAATATGGAGAAGATCAAGAATAATTCTGATGAACCGAATTTTGAAAATACCATCCTTGCCTTTGAGACTTCAGGCGAGCTGTTAGATAAAGTTACAAATACGTACTTTAATCTCTACAGCGCAGAATCCGATGACGAGTTCAAAGCATTAGCTCAGAAGATCTCACCTATGCTTGCAGAATTTCAGAGCAAGGTACTGATGGATCCTGAACTTTTTAAACGAGTTGAGAATATCTTTCAAAATCAGAAAGGTCTGAACAGCGAGCAGAAACGATTGGTTGAGAAATTTTATAAGCAATTCGTGAGAAACGGTGCACTGCTTCCTCCTGAAAAGAAAAAGCGACTGAAAGAGATCAATACTGAGATCTCAACTCTTGGTCCAAAATATTCCCAGAATGTGCTGAAAGCAACCAATGCCTTTGAACTTCATATCACTGATGAAGCTGAGCTTGAAGGTCTGCCACAGAACGCAAAGGATGCAGCAGCTTTCACAGCAAAGAAAAAAGAAAAAGATGGCGGATGGCTCTTTACTTTGCAGATACCGAGCGTGATGCCTGTTCTGAAATATGCAAGCAATCGTGAACTGAGAGAGACCATTAGCCGGGCATTTCGAGCTCGGGCATATAAAGGTGAGTTTGATAATCGGGAAATTCTCAAGAAGATCGCTGATCTCAGACAGGAACGAGCAGAGTTGCTTGGGTACAAAACTCATGCAGGGTATGTGCTCGAAGAACGCATGGCAGAAAAGCCAAAAACAGTGGTGGATTTTCTTGAAAGGATCTATTCGATCGCCTATCCTGCTGCAAAAGATGAGGTTCGGGAGCTGGCAAAACTTGCTAAGGAATTGGATAATATTGATAAGCTCAATTCCTGGGACAGTAGCTATTATGCAGAGAAATTGAAGAAGATCAAATATGATTTTGATGAAGAAGAGTTGCGTCCTTATTTCAAAGTGGAAAATGCTGTTGAAGGTCTGTTCAAAGTAGCTGAAAAACTCTACAATATCTCCTTCGCAGAAGTGAAAAATATACCTGTTTATAATGAAGATGTGAAGGTGTATGAGCTCAAAGATAAAGATGGCTCTCATCTGGGACTTCTTTATGTTGACCTCTTCCCCCGTGAAACAAAACGCAGTGGCGCCTGGATGACCAACTTCAAAACTCAGGGTTATGAAAACGGGAAGGTGCGCAGACCTCATGTAGCAATTGTGGCAAACCTCACTCCATCAACAGATAAGAATCCCTCTCTGCTGGAACTTAACGAAGTAAAAACGCTGTTCCATGAATTTGGACACGCACTGCACGGACTGCTTTCCGACTGTACGTACAAAACTCTTGCAAGCCCGAATGTGTACTGGGATTTTGTCGAACTTCCTTCCCAAATTATGGAAAATTGGGTTATGGAAAAACAAGCACTCGATTTGTTTGCCCGGCACTATAAAACAGGTGAGAAATTACCAGATGAACTTATTCAAAAAGTGAAGGATGCTGAAAATTTCAATAAAGGAATGGCGAACATTCGTCAGCTTTCTTTTGGATTTCTTGATATGGCATGGCATGCGCACGATCCCCGTAAGATCGATGACGTGAAAGCTTTCGAAGATGAAGTGAATGAAAAAACCCGTTTGTACCCAAAAGTTGATGGAGGAAGTATTTCCTGCAGTTTCGCACACATCTTTGCAGGTGGATATTCTTCGGGATATTATTCGTATAAATGGGCTGAAGTGCTCGAGGTAGATTCCTTCCAGCTCTTTAAAGAAAATGGTATCTTCAATCAGGAAATTGCCGATTCCTTCAGAAAGAACATTCTTGCTATAGGAAACACTGCTCACCCGATGGAACTGTATGTGAAATTCCGTGGACGCGAGCCCGATCCTGATGCAATGTTGAAAAGAGATGGATTGCTGAAGTAAAAAAGTAATTGCACAAATAAAAAAACCGACCCGGTTCAATCCAGGTCGGTTTCTTTTTAATAATATTTCCATTACTTACATGGATATACCCCAAATTTATATGATAAATTTCTCAGAAGCAGATTAATAATTGCTTCGCTGAAATATTTTGGTGGAAATTATTCCTGTCAATATTGCAGAGACTCTTAACTCATCTTTATGTATTTAACTGGGATTTCACCCTATGAAATAAATCTTCGATTTTCCCTTAAGGGATTTAACAGGGTGAACTAGGATCGGAAGAAGACGGGTCTCGGCGTTTTATCACGCAGGATGGAAATTACTTAAAAAAATCATATTTAACTTTTTATAATATCTACTGTGAAACTTGAGTTTTTTAACCTATAGTTACTAGTAAAACACCTGAGAAGGAAAGAACAAGACCGATGAATCGTCGGAGGGTAAAACGTTCCTTCAAAAATATTGCCGCAAGAATAAATATAAAAATGACACTCGTTTGATTGATCGCAGTAGCGACACTGGCATAGGTATATTTTATACCTGCCAACCAGATCACCATTGCCAGATATGCACCGAGAATAGTGCCCGGAATAAGGTACTTCCATTCAGCAGATGGCTTGAAGGTTTTGAAAATAGTCTTTCTTCTTGGATGAAACACTGCGATGATAGCCATCACAATAGTGCCGGAAATGAGCCGTATTTCTGTGCACCATAATACAGATGCATTATCAAGGATAGGTTTTATCATGATAACACTTACTACCATTGTAAGCACAGAAATCACACCAAGAAAAATGCCAAGTGCAAGATGTTTTCTTGGAATATTCGATGAGGAAACGCGCACGGTGGTCACTGCGATCGCACAAATAATAAGCGCTGCTCCAACGAACTGGAGTACAGAAAGTCTTTCTCCCAAAAATATATACGAAAGGCCTATCATAAAAGGATTGAATAGACAATTGACCACAGACGAAACTCCAGCACCAAGAATATTCAGACTGGAAAAATAGATAGTGTCCGCAAAAGAAATTCCGATGATACCGCTGGCAATAAGAATGAGATAGTCTTTCGTGGGCATTGCTGGGAATATCTCCTGTCCTAAGACGAGCAAAGTAAGAATAAACAGAATTGATGCAAGAGTATTTTTGAAAAAATTGAGTGCAAAGGGTTTTGTTGTTTCACCGCTTTTACGGAAGAACATAACTGCTCCAGCCCAGACTATCGCAGTAATTAAGGAGAGGATTTCACCAAAGTAAGGAATGTTCATGAAAAATTAGAATTCGTCCTCGCTCCTTGGTGAACGGGTCATAAGTGTGATAACTCCATCTTGCGGTGAAAGATCTTCGAATAGGATTTGATGTATATGGTCAGTGATTGGCATGTCCACGTTCATTTTATGTGATAATTGATATGCCGATCTTGTAGTATTCACACCTTCAGCTATCATTTTCATAGAAGAGAGAATTTCTTCTAATGAAAGTCCTTTGGCAAGCTGATTTCCCACGTAACGGTTTCTGCTATGCAAACTGTCACATGTTACAATGAGGTCTCCAATACCTGAAATTCCTGAGAAAGTATGTAGGTTGGCTCCGCAAGCAACGCCAAGACGGGTAATTTCCCTTAAACCCCTTGTGATGAGAGCAGCTTTTGCATTATCACCCATGCCCATTCCATCAGAAATGCCTGCACCGATTGCAATAACATTTTTCAACGAACCACCAAGCTCAACTCCGATAATATCTGTACTCGTGTAAACTCTGAAATAATTTGTCATGAATAGGTGTTGAATCATATTTGCATATTCTTCATTGGTAGAAGCTGCGACAATTGTTGCCGGCATTTTTTTGCTCACCTCTTCAGAATGAGTTGGTCCGGATAAAGTGACAATTTTCTCAAACGGAATACCTGCTTCATCATGAATAACTTCGGACATCCGCAGCATAGTTTCATTTTCAATACCCTTTGCGACGTTCACAATATATTTTTCGCGAAGCTCATCTTTGACCTGACCGACAATGTGCCTTACCACATGAGAGGGGAGTGCAAGCACGATTATATCTGATTGCTCAGATGCATAAGAAAGATCGTTTGTAACTTTGAGATTGTTCGGGAATTTGCACCCTTGCAGGAAAAAAAGGTTTTCTCTTTTCTTCTGCATCTCTTCGGCACGTTCTTTTATCCATTCCCATCCGATAACAGTATAGCCTTTCTCTGCTAAAAGAATTGCGAGGGTTGTACCCCAACTGCCCATTCCGATGACTGAAATTTTTTCCATAATTATCCTTAAAAAATTTATAACAGTATTACTTTTATCATCAAAATTATTACAAGTTTTTTAGATATTAGCACTCTGTGAATTTAAGTGCCAAAATTATTTGACATTGTGTTTAGCACCTATATATTTTTTAGTAAAATTGGAAAATTGAATAATAATATGAATTTTAATAAATTTACTTTAAAAGCACAAGAAGCAATTCAATCAGCACTCCAGCTCGCAGAGCAGTTTGGTCATCAAGAGATCACACCAGCTCATGTGATGGCTGTGCTGATGAAGCAGCCCGAAGGAATTATTCCTTCGATATTAAATAAATTAGAGGTCAATAAAGGCCAGTTCTACAATGCAATTGAAAAAATATTGCAGAACAAACCATCAGTTTCCGGCAGTACTCAGCAACCATATTTCTCAGCAGAACTGAATAAAATATTTACCACTGCTCAAAAGGAAGCTGACAGATTGAATGACGATTACCTCAGCACAGAGCATATATTTCTTGCAATGTTGAGAGATAAAAACGAGTTGAGCGACCTGTTCAAACAATTCGGCATCACAGAAAAAGATGTTATGCAGATCCTCAAAGATATTCGTGGAAATCAGCGAATTACAGACCAGAATCCTGAAGCAAAATACCAGGCATTGGAGAAATATTCCCGAAATATTACAGACCTGGCACG
>ASNI01000057.1 GCA_000404785.1 Cloacimonetes bacterium SCGC AAA252-N17 | reverse complement strand
GACAGAACACCAATTTTTTACAAAACAAACTCAAATTAAAGTGTATTTCTGTCATCCTAACAGCCCTTGGGAAAGAGGAACCAATGAAAACACTAATATGCTAATTAGAGACTTTTTCCCTAAAGGAACAGACTTTAGTAAAGTTAGTAAGAAAGAAATTAAGAAGGTTCAAAACATGTTGAATGAAAGACCAAGAAAAACCTTGAATTGGCTAACTCCTAAAGAGGTATTTAATAATTTAATTGTTGCAATAAAAACTTGAACCTACCTTGCTTAATATAGCAATTTTATTATTGGGAAAAATTCTTGCATATATATTGCTTTCACCTAGTACTAAATTGGCTAGATATTATGGCTTGTTAGAGGAAAAACCTGAATGATAAATCAGTTATTTATCAATACTATTATTGCGAGTTCAATATATGCCTTAATAGCAATTGGATTTACTCTAATATATCATTCCGTAAAATTCTTCCACTTTGCTCACGCAATAATCTTCACTTTCGGTGCGTATTTTGTATTTCTTTTTTATAAATTACTCGGTTTCTCAATCTACAGCTCAATCCCATTAGGAATAATTTTTGCAATCGTTCTCGGTTGCTCGATAGAAAATTTCATATATAAGCCCTTACGAAAAAAGGGTACATCCTCAATTGTAATGCTTCTTGCTTCGCTGGGAATTTATATATTTCTACAAAATCTTATTTCAATGCTCTTCGGGGACGATACTAAGTCAATTCGTTCCGGTGTGGTAAAAGAGGGTATCAATGTTTTCGGTGCACGTATTACTCCTATTCAAATTGTAATCATTGTCACTGCAATTGTAGTAACAATTCTTATAATTCAGTTCTATAAAAGAACTCAACTCGGCAGGTCTATGCAAGCTGTGGCGAGCGATAGGGAACTTGCGGAATATACCGGAATTAATACAAATCGTGTAATATTGTGGTCCTTTGCAATCGGTTCCGGGCTTGCAGCTCTTGCAGGTATTCTTGTTGCATTGGATGTGGACATGACACCTACTATGGGAATGAATGCCCTGCTCATGGGAGTGGTAGTAATGATCGTGGGTGGAAATAATATAAAAGGTATGGTGTGTGCTGCTTTGCTTCTTGGCTTTGCCCAGAACTTTGGTGTATGGTATATCAGCTCGCAATGGAAGGATGCAATAGCTTTTATAATACTTGTAATATTTCTATTGGTAAAGCCGGAGGGCTTCTTCGGTAAAAAAATGAGAAAGCAAACAGTGTAGGTAACTGTCCGGATTCTTCCCGACAAATCGGAACGGACACACAGCAACAGGAAGAGAACTCAACGGAAGATGAGAAAAAATATTAATATAAGAATTACTTCGGTTAGTACCGTAGCATTTAACTTCTGTCATTTTTGGGCAGAAAAATTTCATCCATTTCTGTGAAGCCTTTATTAATAAGTGTTTATATCATCTAAATTTTTGCCCAACTTTTGTGATATATTATTTTTCGATCTTTCTCGGTGCCCTCTGTGTTCTCTGTGGTTTCTTGGTTAAAAGGGTTAGGATAGTTAGTTAATTTTATCTCTATCGGTTTAATAATTTCTTCGTCACAATCACTACCATTAGTAACATGAATATAGTTAAGTCTCGTGGAGGTATCCAATTGTAATTGGTGGATTGTTAAACTTACTGAGTAGTAACCAGTGTCCTGATAAGTATATTCAGGATTCTGTTCGTAAGAATCTACGGTCCCATCGTTATCAAAATCCCATTCCCAATACTGAAGGTTTTCTCCTGTGGAAAGATCTATAAACTGAACAGTTAGTGGTGCAGTTCCAATGGTTGGGTTCCCTTCAAAGTTGGCTACATAAGGTTCAGGTCCATGGGAAAATGGATGATAAACAGTAAATGTTTCTCCATAATCTACACTGTGGTAAATATAAATATGAGCAATTTCATACATTAATTGAACATACTCAACTACCATATACAATTCACCGGGTTGTCTTCCGCCGACTATACCTTTAATAGGTAAGTTAGGACAATTAAATGTATCTTTTTGTTCCCATGTTTCACCATAATCGTTACTATACCATAATTCTTTACCTTGCAAAAGATGTGACCTGTAAAGATATATTTCTCCATTGTCATTACCTCGACTTAAATTAACAAATGAAGACCTTCCGAAATTAAATACTTGTTGAATCAAAAGACTATCAAAACTATCATAGCTTATTAATAGGTATAAAGAATCCAATACATAATTTTGATTAACAATTGCATAGCCGACATCATTTTCATTATCAATTTCGGCAGTTGAAAGATTACCAAAGAATCCTTGATAGGAATTTGGAATAAAGTTGATTCCATAATCTTGACTGTGGGAGGCAATAGAATTATATATATGTCCTTCTGTTACTCCACTTATGATATCAATATAAATTCCACTATTTCTAAATTGCCAGCTTCCTTGATTACCGTAATTATCTGAGTAATATAAGTTCTCAGGCATTGCAAAATAATAAAGGACTCCCTCCGTTTTATCGGCACAAATACTCATTGCATCTACTGTACTGTCCATACAAACAGCGGATTCTCCAAAATCTGTGGAGTAATATATCCCTTCTCCAGTTGCTGTTGGTCCTACAAAGTATATTTCACCAATATCTGGTCCTCTGGTAATGCGGTAGTCGGCAAAGGCAAGGGTGCTTATAAATAATACAACTAATAAAAGTAAAATAATCTTTCTATGCAACAGATCGGGATTTCCACTTCTTTTCAACATCTTATTATCCTTTTTTGTTTACTATTTAAAATTAACCTTCATATTAATGTCAAATAAAATTTTATTCATCACAATTATCAAACACTTTAATGTTCCGGAATAGCGATCAAATATGACACAAAAGGCACTTCGGGAAAACCGACAGAATCCATTTTTGCATGTTCAGGGATGTAAACTCGATTGTAACTTTCCACATCTTTACTCTTCATCCCCGGTATCTCCAATTCGAACTCAACATACGAATCATTTGATTGTATGATATCATACTCGGGCGATGCCTCTCCTTTTCCTTCGAAACTGATCCATTCGTCGGCAAAAGCAAGGGTGCTTGCCAAGAGCACTATTAATATGGTTAAGGTCATTCTTTTCATTTTTTTATCCTCCAATTTTTTCTTTTTTTTCATGTTTACATACCAAGTTTTACTATTTTTTTGATGTTAACGTTCTTCCCTGTTTTCATGTATAAGAAATACATGCCGGCACCTACCTGTTTACCTCTGTCATCTTTGCCGTCCCACACTACCTCGCTCGTTCCCAAACCCCTGTTTGGGAACGGAATCAGTGTTTTAACGAGCTGCCCCTTGATGTTGTAAATCTCAATCTCAGCTTCTCGAATATTAGATGGTAACGTATAACTAATAATTGTAGATGAACGGAAGGGATTAGGGGTATTGTTCAATATCATTGCGAAGTGAGCTTCTTCATCTACCGCATTGGGATCTTTCACATGAATATAATTTTCTCTCAAAAATTCATCTGATCCATCCGTGTCATAAACAGTAAGTTTTACTGAATAATATCCCGTATCCTGATAGGTATATTCCGGTTCTTGATCGTAGGAATCTATAACACCATCATTATTAAAGTCCCATTCGTAGCTTTGAATATCTCCTACCGAATAATTACAAAATGATATAGTCAAAGGAGCATTGCCTTCCGTCGTAGCAGAGGAGAAATTTGCAACCAACGGTTCCTCACCTTTGGAAAAGGGATGATAAACTTCAAAGTTTTTACCGTAATCGGTTGAATGAAATATATAACTATGTTCTATCGTAAGCATATTTGCACCATAGTAACCATAGACATATACTCCCCCCTCCTGTCTTCCTCCCACCATATCTTTGTAGTCTAATCCGTAATTTAAAACATTATGTAATTCCCAGGTTTCTCCATAATCATAACTATACTTAAGTTTTTTTGGGGCATCAGCAAAGTTATATAATTCACCGTTTTCTGTTCCTCTGCTTAAATCACGTATAGGATTTTCATTTACATTATAAACATTCTGTATTTCTAAACTATCAAAATTATCATAAGATATCAATAGCCATAATGTGTCATTAATGCCCCATATTCCACCGACATAATATCCTATGGAATCTTGACTCCCTATTTCAAATGTATGTGCAACATTACAAAAGCAACCATTTAAAGCATGCTGCGTAAAATTGATTCCATAATCATTACTACTGATCCATGGCCCTGGAAAGATTTCACCTTCATTTCTTCCGCTATTTATGACATAAGATCCTTCTGAAGTTCTAAAAATCCAGCTTCCATATTGTCCGTAATTATATGAGATGAATAGATTATCAAAATAATCATAGTATAAGACTCCAGGTGTTTTATCTGCACAAATGCTTATAACCGGCGTTATACTATCCATACATACGGCAGTNNCATCTAAATTTTTGCCCAACTTTTGTGATATATTATTTTTCGATCTTTCTCGGTGCCCTCTGTGTTCTCTGTGGTTTTAATTTTTTTGGTTTCGGTTTACCCTGTTGGATAGCTATCATGCTGGATTTACCTCTTTAAAATAATTATCCTACAGGGTTTATCCGAGTTAGGTTACTCAGTTCAAAAAACTTGACGAACATTCGGGTGATCAATAAATGGCAGTGATCAATCTGATTGATCGGATTGATCATTCAAACATATCGATCGTTTTCAACAACTCAGTTTAATGCTGAAGTGAGATTGATTTTTTTCTTGACTCTAAATTGAATGTTCAATAATTAAGCATGTTCAGTCAGATTGAACATAAAAATATATTGAGCGTGTAGTTAAAATGAAAAATGAAAAAAATATCCTGAATCGTTGTCTCGAGAGATTGAAAGCATTAGCTCCTGTCAAAGAGATCAAAATTAAGAAGAGCGAAATAAATACAAAAGATCATAGAATAGATGGTTTACTAGAGGTTCATATCGATAAAGGAAAATTGCTTTTTGTGTATGAAATTAGGAGAATAATCAAAAGACCCATTCCTGAACAATTATATATATATCATAAGAATAGCAATGAAAACTTCATATTATTTGCCGAATATGTAAATTCTTCGATTGCCGAAGATCTGAAAAAAAATAATGTGAATTTTATCGATTCCCAGGGGAATGCTTTTCTCAACATTCCGAATCAAATTTATGTAGATGTGCAAGGAAATACATTAAAAATTTCAAAAGAAAAGCAAGCAACAGCGATATTCCAACCAAAAGGTCTGCAATTATTACCTATGTTATTGACACACGAAGATGCGAGCAATTACTCTCTCAGAGATTTAGCGCAGATGTCCGGTATATCATTGGGTAGAACAGGAACAATAATAAATGAATTAAAGGGTGCCGGATTTATTATAAAATCCAGCCGGAATAAATTTGAAATTCATAATAAAAAAAAGTTATTCGAAAAGTGGGTAGAGAATTATGGAGAACGATTACGACCAAATCTTTTGATAGGAACCTATAAAATTTCTCCTAAAATGGATATTCAAAAATTAGCTCAAATTCTAAAAAACAACACGATTGATTTTGCATTCGGGGGAGAAACAGGGGCAGAAATTCTCACTCAATATTTTAGAGCAGGATGCATCGATCTGTTTATTCCTGAAGAAAAAACGATGGATGTGATCAAACATTTAAAATTAGCACCGGCAAAAGAATACAATATGTGCTTTTTTAATTTATATTCGGGTCGATTAATACTTCAGGATAAATCTTTTTCTGTTCCACTTGTATTGCCCATAATGATGTATGCCGAACTTCTTTATCAAGGTAATGATAGAGCGATTGAAACAGCAGAAATCATTTTTAATAAATATATAAAAAAGATTTTTTAAATGAAATTAGAACCTGAATTGATCGCGACTCTCACAGTCCTCGATAACTATTTTCAAGAAAAGGGAATAAATTATACCTTAATAGGAGCACAGGTTCCTCGCATACTGATTGATTTTCCGGTAGCATCGGATCATCGACCAACTCAAGATATTGATATTACGCTTCAATCACAATCATGGAAAGATTTCGAGGAAATAAAGAAAGAACTTATCGATTTAGGGTTTAAAGAAGATCGTTTTGAATTGAGATTTTTATTTCAGGGTACTGTTCTGGATATTGTTCCTTATTTAATCAGTGAAGTAAAGGATGGTTTACTCACATTACCCGGTTCGGGATATATTCTCAATGTTTTTGGTTTTGATCGTCTTCTGGAAAACTCAAAACGAATTGAAATTCTACCGGGTTTATCTATTCCGATCGTTCCATTACACATTTTACTTTTCACCAAAATATTAGCTTTTTTGGATAGAGGAATTAATCAAAATATTACTAAAGATATTGAGGATATACTATTTATTTTTCAGAATTATGAATCATTGGAAATAAACGAAAGAAGGTTTGATGTAACTATTCCCATGGAAATCGATTATGAAGATCGGGGAGCATTCTTGCTGGGAATTGATTTGAAACAATACCTGCAAAAAGAAGAGCAGGGATTTATCGTTTCTTTTCTTGAGCATTTCCAGGATGAATTTTCAACTGTTATTCAGAAAATATCTAAATATGACTCCGGTAAGAGTAAAGAAATTTATCATATGTTCGATGCTTTCGGGAAGGGATTCGGATCATGACTTATTTGTTACACATCTTTATATTGATCGGAATATACGTCATTCTTTCGGTATCACTAAACCTGTTGGCGGGCTATACAGGAATTCTTTCCATGGCGCATGCAGCTTTCTACGGTATCGGTGCATATGTAGTAGCCCTGCTGGCTCTCAGTGTGCATACTCCTTTTATTTTGAATATATTACTTGCGATCATCGCAGCAGGTGCATTTGGGGCGATTGTTGGAATTCCGTCTTTACGAATTAAGGATGATTATTTTATTATTGCAACCTTTGCTTTTCAGATCATCACTTTCAGTGTTTTAAATAATCTTGTTTCATTTACTGGCGGTCCCATGGGACTCCCTGGAATTCCACAACCGGTAATTTTTGGTTTAAAGATCGATAATCACTGGAGCTTCTTAATTCTCACAACAATTTTAGCAGTCTTTACGTACTTTATCGCAAATAGGATCGTCTCTTCACCTTATGGTCGGATTCTAAAAGCCATCCGCGAAGATGAAGTATTTACTCAATCTCTCGGTAAGAATGTAGCAGCTTTCAAGGTGAAGATATTTATGGTGAGTGCTGCCCTGGCATCCATTGCCGGAGTTCTATATGCTACGTACATTACATATATCGATCCTACCAGTTTTACGGTGAATGAATCAATTTTCATCATCTCAATTGTTATCATCGGCGGTGCGGGAAACTTAAAGGGGTCTGTTGTGGGAGCGATCGTTCTGGTTATGCTGCCGGAATTGCTGCGTTTTGTCGGGTTGCCAAATTCCGTGGCTGCGAATATCAGGCAAATGTTATATGGTGGACTTCTGGTTGTGTTTATGTTATGGCGTCCACGGGGATTCATCGGGGAATATAGTTTTAACAGAAATAGTGAAAATGAATAATCTTTTAGAAATCAAAAAATGCAATAAACATTTTAACGGGATCGTTGCACTCGATGATTTTAGCTGTGCGGTAAAGAAGCAAGAGATCGTTGGTTTGATCGGACCAAACGGAGCGGGGAAATCAACGCTTTTTAATGTTATTACGGGTTTTATTAATCAGGATTCAGGATCAATAGTTTTTAATAAAAAAGATGTTTCAAAAAAACCGGCATATAAAATCAATAATCTTGGGATTTCAAGAACTTTCCAGGATCTCAGACTGATACGACAAATGACGGTTCTGGATAATGTGCTGTTATCTTTTAGCAAACAACCGGGTGAGCATCTGGAGAATGTTTTTCTTAGAAATAAAAAAGTAAAAGAAGCGGAATCGGAAAATAGGAAAAAAGCTGTTGAGTTGTTGGATTTTGCAGGATTAAGAGACAAGTCTTATGACCTTGCTAATGATCTATCTTATGGGCAGCAGAAATTATTGAGCATAGTATGCTGTTTGGCTTCTGACCCAAAATTGTTATTACTCGATGAACCGATCGCCGGGATAAATCCTGCAATGATCGATGAGATAATCAAGATAATAAAAATGCTTCCTGAAGAAGGCAGATCCGTGATCATTATAGAGCATAACATGGATGCAATTACGGAAGTATGCGACAGAGTTATTTTTATGGATGCAGGGCAGAAAATTAGTGAAGGTAAACCTGAAGAGGTTCGAAATGATCCGAAGGTTATCGAAGCATATTTGGATTAAATCAAGATATGTTAGAAATTAAAAATATTGAAACCGGCTATGATAAAAAGCAGGTGCTTTTTGATGTTTCACTAAAAGTTGCTGATGGCGAGATAGTATCTATTATCGGACCAAACGGCGCAGGTAAATCCACTATTCTGAAAGCAATATGCGGAGTACTGCCTTTATGGGTAGGGGACATTATATTCGATGATATGTCCATCAAAGGTAATTCTATTGCGAAAAATATAAAGAACGGCATCACAATTGCTCCACAGGGGAATAGAGTATTCGATGAACTTACCGTCAAAGATAATCTTGAACTCGGAGGATATGTACTACATAAAAGCAAATTACATGAGAGAATTGAGCTGACTTATGAAATTTTCCCTGTTTTAAAAAAAAGAATGAGGCAACTTGCGGGCAAATTAAGCGGTGGGGAGCAGCAGATGCTTGCTATCGCGAGAGTGTTCGTTCCTGAACCAAAACTTTTACTCCTCGATGAGCCATCATTGGGATTAGCTCCAAATTTGCTTAATGATGTTTTTGAAAAAATTACAGAGATAAATAAAATATCGAATACTTCATTGTTAATAGTCGAACAAAAGGTAAACGAAATATTGAAAATCTCACACAGAACCTATTCGATCAAACTCGGAAAGATCGCATTTGAGGGAAAATCAAAAGAATTAATTGGAAATACTGAAAAGCTGCGAGAATTGTTTTTGTAAATTTACTTTAAATACTTAAAAATATCCTTTAAAGTATTAAGATAATAATCCGCTCCCTTGAGATATTCTTTAGGGAGCGTTGTTGCGATTGCTGCAACTTTTATCCCTGCATTTTTTCCTGATTCGATGCCAAGCGGTGCATTTTCAACAACTAGGCATTCATCCTTCTCCAATCCCAGCTTTTTTCTGGCGATCTCATAAGGATCGGGATTCGGCTTTGCTCGTGGAATGTCATCTCCGGTGATGATCACATCAAAAAGTTTTAACTCATTTTCCGAGAGTGCGTGGTTCATGTTCTTCTTGGCACATGCAGTTACCAATGCAAGCGTGTATCCCCATTTATGAAGTTTCAGTAGAGATTCTTTTGCTTCAGGATAAAATTGCACATCAACAATAGAGCGGTAATATGCGCGTTTTGTTTCGATAAAATCGTGACGCTGATCTTCGGGAATTTCAATACCTGCTTCTTCTATCAGGAGCGGAAGGATTTCCCGGGAGCTTCTCCCTTCATGAAGGAGGACGGTGAGTTCTTGGACCTCACCGCCCCATCTGCGAAACATTTCCTGCCAGGCAAGAAAGTGAAAATGAAGTGTGTCGACAATAACACCGTCTAGATCAAAGAGAATGGCTTTTACCGGCATCTACGTCTGTGCTACTCCTTCTTCTTATTACAAAGGAGAAAAGCAATGGTAAAGAGAACAAGGGTGTTCGCGAAGTGAATGAAGTTGATGCCCTTGGTCACTCCAAGGAACGGAACAACGTTGAATAGACCCATGATACCAGCGAAGATGACCATGATCACAGCGAGAATACCGCAAATCCATACAAGTATTTTCATGTGACCCCCCTTATGTATTTTTTGATGCTTCTGCACCATTTATTTATTTAACATCTGTTTTGCGAGATTGAGGAACTGCCGGGCTTCTGCGCTGTCAGGTTCAACCTCGAGCCATTTCTGTGCATAGGTAACAAGATCGGTGTAATTTTTTGTGTTGCTCAGACAGTAGCAAAGATATTTCAGCGCTTCAAGTTCTGTAGGATCAACTGCAACAACTTTTGCATAATATTCTGCTGCTTCGACATAATTTTTATTATTGAACTGCATGTCTGCAATATTGTAGAGCAATTCTGTATTATTTGGATCGATAGCAATAGCCTGTTTTGCATAATCCATTGCTGCTTCAGTATTTCCAAGTTTGATTTCTCCAACCCAGACATTATACAGCCAGTCAATGTTTTGAGGTTCTAAATTATGAAGAACTAAAAAATATTCAACAGATTTATCATAATCACCTTGATTAAAGTAGATTGTGGCAATTCCATTAAGTGCAAAAATGCTTTCCGGGTCTTTATCATAGATTTGAAGATATACATCAAGAGCTTTATCAATATCGCCAGCACGCACATAGGTATCGCCGAGAACTTCAAAAGTTATCATGCTGTCCGGCTCGATCTCATGAGCTTGATTGAGCTTGATAAGAGCTTCTTGATAATTTTCAGCGTTCAGTGCTTCAAGTCCCTGATTGTGGAGCTGGCTCCAGGTTGCAAGGTAGATAAGATCAACTTCTTTTTCCTTCGCAGGATCGGCTTCTAATGCCTTTTTTGCATATTGATAAGATTGATAATAATCTTCCTTGAATTGTCCGAAAATTTGGGACATGAAGAGGTATGCGTCTGCATTTCCTGGATTGGCTTCAATTTCTTTCTTTAGATTTTCAATGGCTTTGTCCGGATCGTCTTCATCTCGGATGGCTAATCGAGCTGTTCTCATATACATGCTTTGACATGCAGCAAGAACCAGTACAGCAATAACTACCAAGAATATTGGAAGATATTTTTTCATTTGTTCTCCTTTTTAAGAAAAATTTTCTGAAAAATCCGACTGGCGGAGAGTTCGTCAAGAATTTTCAAACTGTGACGATACCCTTTTGACCCAAAGAGTGAGATTGTCAATTTTTACCACTTCGATGGGTTCGTTCATATCAATTTTGCCTTCTGTGGAGATTGCAGTCCAAAGTTCGCCTCGAACAAAAACCTGTCCTTCAGGATCGAGCACAGTTCTTGCGAGCCCTCTTTCACCGATCTCACCCTCTCGTCCTGTGGTCACTTTGCTTTTATGAACTTTAACCACAAGCGTGGCAAGTAGCAGAAAGAACAGTATCGTAAAGATAGCGACACCGATTATGAGAGAAAGTGAAATTCGAAGGAATGGCGCTTTGGACTGGATCAACATCATAGAGCCCAGTACGATACCCACGACACCTCCTATCCCTAATATTCCAGAGGATTGCACCTTAATTTCAAGTATGATCAAGATGAATCCCACTGCAATAAGTAATAATCCCACAATATTTACCGGTAAGTTTGAAAGCGCGAAGAATGCAAGCAGCAGAGAGATTGCGCCGAAAACTCCAGCGAAACCGATTCCCGNAGAGGAGAATTCTGCAATAATACCGTAAATTCCAAGCATGAGGAGAATATAGGCAATATTGGGATTGCTAATGTGGTATAAAAATTTTTCTATGAAATTCATTCTATGAGGAATAACATCTGCATGCTCAGTACGCATTATAAACACCCTGTCATTTTTGATTATTTCAGAGGAATCGATTTGTTTGAATAGTTCTTTTCTTGAAGCAGCAAGATAATTTATTACGTTCTCTTCCAGTGCTTTTCTTGCATTAAGAGATAGACTTTCGGAAACCATCTTTTTTGCGATCTCTTCGTTTCTGCCTGTTTTCTGTGCAATGGATGCAACGTAGGAAAGCATATCATTAACCACTTTCTTTTCCATAGTTGAATCGATCTTTGCTCCCAGAGCCACCGGATGTGCAGCGCCGATGCTCGAGGTTGGGGTCATCGCATTAATATCACATGCAAGCATTATGATCGCTCCTGCAGATGCAGCACGAGCGCCCTCCGGCGTCACATATCCAATAATCGGCACATCAGCATTCATTATCTTTTGAATGATCTCCCTCATAGAAGTATCGAGCCCACCCGGCGTATTGATCTCGATGAGCACTGCTGCATTGTTTGCTTCTGCTATTTCGATCCTATCTATAATGTAGTTTGCGATAGGTGGTCCGATCGTTCCATCGATGGTAAGAAGGTATATCTCATCAATTGTAGTTTGTGCGTTAACAATAAAAGGAAGAAATAAAACAAAGATTAAAATAATAATTTTTTTCATTTGAAACTCCACAATTACTTAACAAATCCAATTTTGAGTGTCAACTATTTCTTAAAAAAATGTTATTAACCACGAATTAACACGAATTTTCTCAGAATCTTTTTAAGATTATTTTATTTATTGATAGGAAAATTGGACGCAGACCCAAGCAGATTGACCTGATTTTCGCAGATAAATAATTTTAATTATTATTTTTCAGTTAATATTTCTATCGATGTTTATCCGTTTCATCAGTGCTGATCCGTGTTCCATTCTTCAATGTAATAGCTCACGGATTTTCACGGATGAACACAGATGGATATATTTTATTTTTCTTCATTTTTTCTTATTCTTAATCGATGTTTATCCGTTTCATCAGTGCTGATCCGTATTCCATTCTTCTATGAAATAGCTCACGGATTTTCACGGATGAACACAGATGGATGTATTTTATTTTTCTTCATTTTTTCTTATTCTTAATCGATGTTTATCCATTTCATCAGTGCTGATCCGTATTCCATTCCTCAATGTAATAGCTCACGGATTTTCACGGATGAACACAGATGGATATATTTTATTTTTCTTCATTTTTTCTTATTCTTAATCAGTGTTTATCCGTTTAATCAGTGCTGATCTGTGTTCCATTCTTCAATGTAATGGCTCACGGATTTTCACGGATGAACACAGATGGATATATTTTATTTTTCTTCATTTTTTCTTATTCTTAATCAGTGTTTATCCGTTTCATCAGCGTTAATCTGTGTTCCATTCTTCTTTTTTCGTATTTTTCGTGGTTGAAATTCTTTGATGCACGCACCAGCCCCAAAAATCTTGACATCAAAACCCCAACACGGTGCAAAAGTCGAATGAATATTAAAGATGTAACGTTTTCCGATATAGCTCCGCTCGTTGATGAAGGGCAGTATTATTGCAAGTGGGAAACAGATCTTCCCTTTAAAATATATGTCACTATTACCGGACTGAACGCGACATCGAAAGTCTTTCTGAATTTCAGGAAAAAAGCAGAAAAGGGCTGGCAGCAAATCATTATGAATTCAGTCGAGCTAAATCGATATGAAGCAGCAATCAAAACAGAGGAAACTGGTTTATATGAATATACTTTTGTTGTTGAAATGAATGACGACAGCATTACTCATGAACGAATTTATGAAGTCTATTTTGATCGTCCACGTGCCCGTTTCGCATCATGGTACGAGATGTGGCCTCGCTCCCAGGGAACAATCGAAGGCAAAAGCGCGACCTTCGATGATATGATAAATCGTCTGCCCTACGTGCATGATCTTGGTTTTGACACGATCTATCTTGCGCCAACCTATCCTGTTGGACGAACAAATAAGAAAGGTCCGAATAATTCACTCCAAGCAGGTCCCGATGATCCGGGTAGTCTCTATTCTATCGGCAATGAGCATGGCGGTCATAAAGCGGTTAATCCTGATTTCGGCACAATGGAGGATTTTCATCGTTTCATAGAAGAGGCTGCCAAATTCGGTATTGAATTAGTCCTCGATATTATCTTTACGTGCTCGCCAGACCATCCCTGGCTAAAACAGCATCCCGAATGGTTTTATCATAATCCTGACGGCACGATCAAATACGCAGAAAATCCACCAAAAAAATATCAAGATGTACATCCGCTAAATTTCGAGTGCGAAAACTATAAAGAATTATGGAACGAGCTACGAGATATTTTCCTTTTCTGGATCGATCAGGGAATTCGCACATTCCGTGTGGATAATCCTCATACAAAACCAGTAAAATTCTGGGAGTGGATCATTCGAGAAATTCATGAAAAAGATTCCGGTGCAATTCTGCTCGCAGAGGCATTTACAGAACCAAAAATGATGAAGCTGCTGGCAAAAACAGGATTTACACAATCATACACCTACTTCACGTGGCGTTATAATAAGCATGATTTTACAGAATATCTCACAGAACTCACCATGACCAATATGCAGTATTATTTCAGAGGTAATTTCTTTACCAATACGCCTGATATTCTCATGCCGCTCTTACAGGAAGCAGGACGCCCTGCATTCATGCAGAGAATTGTGCTGGCAAGTACGCTTTCCTCTGTGTACGGAATGTATAATGGTTACGAGCTTTGCGAAAATAGAGCAATTCCCGGCACTGAAGAATATCTGAATTCAGAAAAATATGAATACAAAGTCTGGGATTGGGACAGGCCTGGCAATATCAAATACTACATCAAAAAACTCAACCAGATCCGCAAAGAAAATACTGCGCTGCACTTTTATCGCAATCTCTCATTCTATGAATCCTCAGATGAAAGCATCCTCTTTTATGGAAAAACCTCGTATGATACAGAAAACACAGTCCTCTTTGCAATCAATATGGATGCGTATAATGCACATTCCGGTGTGCTGCATTTGCCCCTAGAGAAATTCGGTATTCATGCTGATAAAGAATATACGATCGAGGAATTGTTATCAGAAAAAACCTTTACACATAAAGGAAAAGAATTATCTATAACCTTACCAAATGAAGATCCTGCTTGGATTTTCATCCTACATAAAAAATATTAGAAAGGTTCTTATGAAAGTTACATTTATTTCAAAAGAATATCCGCCGAATGTATATGGCGGCGCTGGAGTGCACGTTCGCTATCTCGTTCAGGAACTCCGCAAAATGATAGATATAGAAGTGAGAAGTTTTGGCGATCAGGATATCAAAGAAGAAGGATATAGCGTCAAAGGATACTCCTCTCTTGGAAAACTGGAAGGCGATCCACGCATCAGCAAAGCTCTTGATACACTTGGAATCGACCTTTCGATCGTCAATGATATGATGGACTCCGACATTGTTCATACACATACCTGGTATGCTGCATTTGCCGGATTTCTTGCTAAGATCCTATATAATAACAAATTTGTGCTTACTTCACATAGTCTTGAACCGCTTCGTCCATGGAAGGAAGAACAGCTTGGAGCTGGCTATAAACTCAGCAGTTGGGTTGAAAAACTCGGCATCGAAAATGCAGACAGAGTTGTCGCAGTTTCCAAAATGATGAAAGCAGATATCCTAAAATATTTTGATATTGACGAGAAGAAGATCAAAGTTATCTATAATGGAATCGATATTAGTAAATGGAAAGAAACCTTGACCGACTACACGTTGAAAGAATATGGCATTGATGAGGAGTATGTGCTTTTTGTGGGCAGAACTACCAAGCAGAAGGGAATGGTCTATCTCATCGAAGCAGCGAAGGATATCAAAATAAAAGTTGTATTCTGTACCAGTGCTCCGGACACACCCGAAATCGAGCAGATGATCACAAAAAAGATGAAAGAAACCACGAACACTCTCTGGATCAACAAACTTCTCAAAGAAGAGCAGTATATTGAATTATACAGCAATGCTTCTGTGTTTGCATGTCCATCGATCTACGAACCTTTTGGTATTATAAATCTTGAAGCAATGGCGTGTAAAACTCCTGTCGTTGCCAGCAAGGTTGGCGGTATTAAGGAAGTAGTTGTGGAAGGCGAAACCGGATTTTTTGTTGAGCCGGCTGAACCAGAGCAGCTTTCAGAGAAGATCAATAAGTTGCTGCAAGACAAAGCATTAGCAAAGACATTTGGAGAAAACGGACGAAAAAGAGTTGAGGAATATTTTGACTGGAAAATTATTGCAAAGCAGACAAAAGAAATGTATGAGGAATTGCTAAAAGAGAAATAGATAATATTAAAAAATAAATGTTAATTCAAAATATTAATATATCGTTACGGATAAATCTATTACAGATGGTTCGGAATGGATGCCAGATCCCAACAATCCCACGACTGCCGATGACGGATTCGGTGGACAAAACTCAGTAATAACTATTGGAGAAAAACCAATGACAACTTTTGTTCAAGAAGAAATGAAACCACAAAGCGGAGTTTTTCCTGTCACCTTTGAATATCAACCTCTTACCGGTGGCAAACATGACGTGTATCTTGCCGGTGAATTCAATAACTGGTCAGATAAAGATATACAACTTGAAGAAGATAACGGAATATACAAAACAACAATTCAACTTCCCAAGGGTAAATATACCTATAAATTTGTTGTGGATGGCAACTGGGTTACAGATGAGAATACGACCGAATTTGAAGGCGACGGTTTTGGCGGACAGAATTCCGTTGTGTTTGTGGGCAAGAAAGAGGACATCGATGCTCTTTACAAAGTTGAATTTTCCTACAGACCCGAAAATGAAGGTGTGATCGATGTGTACCTGGCAGGTTCTTTCAACGGCTGGAATGCAAAAGCCAATAAGATGGAGGAACAAGACGGAGTTTACAGCACGACCCTCCTTCTCAAAGGCGGAGAATATCAATATAAATTTGTCGTGAACGGTACGGACTGGGTCACAGATATGAGCGTGTCCCGTTTTGAAGAAGACGGATTTGGCGGGCAGAATTCCATAATTGATGTTGACGAAAGTCTATCTCTTAATGCAAGAAAAGCACTGGAAGAGAACGTAATAAATTATCTTGCTGCTTCAAGAAAAGAACTATTCAAACAAATCGATTCCTCTGAAATAATCAAAAATGACAGGGTGTTTATAATGCGTACTGAGCATGCAGATGTTATTCCTCATAGAATGAATTTCATAGAAAAATTTTTATACCACATTAGCAATCCCAATATTGCCTATATTCTCCTCATGCTTGGAATTTACGGTATTATTGCAGAATTCTCCTCTCCGGGAATCGGTTTCGCTGGAGTTTTCGGCGCAATCTCTCTGCTGCTTGCATTCTTCGCGCTTTCAAACTTACCGGTAAATATTGTGGGATTATTA
>ASNI01000056.1 GCA_000404785.1 Cloacimonetes bacterium SCGC AAA252-N17 | reverse complement strand
TTCTGATAATCAATGGAAAGGGATAAAATTCTTGAATACTCAAGAAGATAATCTCATACAAAATTGTGAAATAACTAATGCCACTTATTGTGCAGTAGATATTGAAAATTCAAAAGTTGATATTATTGAAAACACTATTTATGAGAATTCAACAGCAACCCAAAAAGGTGCGGCAATAAATATAATTGGCTCTGATAGTGTATATATTTATAAGAATCTAATAACCAATAATACAAATTCACTTTTGTGTTCCGGAATTGGATGTGATAATGCAAACCCTCTGATTTCTCATAATATAATTGTCAATAATACTGCAGGTTTTGCGGGTGCAATCAGTTTGAAAAGCGCATCAGAACCAACAATGATTAACAATACAATAGCTAATAATGAATCTACCTATGGTTTTGCAGCGATGTGGATTGAAGCTTCATCAGCAACTATCATAAATTCTATCCTCATAGATAGTGTAGATGTATTCAACTTATCTGGTAGTTCTGTAGATGTAACTTATTCGTGCATTTCAGGTGGTTATACTGGTGTTGGCAATATTGATTTAGACCCTATGTTTGAAGACCCAACAGGAGGAAACGGAACAAGTTACAATGGTCTTGAAGCTAATTGGAGTTTATTGGAAGACTCACCCTGTATTGATACGGGTGATCCAAACTCACCTCAAGATCCGGATAGTACTATTGCAGATATGGGCGCCATATATTTCAATCAGGATATTGCCATAGATCCTAATTTCACTAGCATAGGAATATCGTTCAATAATTATCCCAATCCATTTAAAAGTTCAACAATCATTGAATATACGATCAACAACAAGCTAAATGCAGATCCAACAGAAATCAGAATCTACAACGTTGCAGGACAGTTAGTTGAGACTATTGAAGCCAAAAATGGAATGGCAGTGTGGGAAGCTGGCAATCTTCCGGCGGGTGTTTACTTCTATCAACTAAAAGGCGATAATTACAATGAAGTGAAGAAGATGCTTCTACTTCATTAAAGCTTCAAAATTAATTCCCAAAATACCTCCAGCAAATTTGACAAACATTTTCATTCAAGAAAATTTAATTAAATTATATTTCAAAAATATGCATGCGCAGGGAGCACGTATGAAAAAAGTCATATTGTTTTTCACTCTCATTATAGTATTATTCTCCGCTCAAACTTTACTCGCTCAGGACACTGTAGCCAAAAGTGTTATTAAACCTTCAGAAATATCCCCCGGCACTAAAGGGCTGATAACAGTTACCTTCACTATTCCTGAAGGAATGCACCAGAGTTTACAGGAAGATTATTTTTATATCGAAGCTGATGAAGTAGAAGGCATAGAATTTTTACCCGTTCAATATCCCGAAGGCACTGAGCATGAGGGAATCATAGATTATTATGATTCTGTGATCCTCACTATGGAATTCATCGTAGCTGTTGATTCAATGATGGGGGAGCGGGAAGTAAAAGTTTATGCAGGATACCAGTTCTGTGATGATGCAGGAATGTGCCATTTTCCTGAAGAGGAAGAACTCGTACTATCCCTTGTAATCAGTGGTGATCAAAACGCTATTTCCACACAGCAAATAATTCCAACAGACACCAAAGCTGATGTAGTAACAACAGCGGATACTGAATTTGCAGACATAAAAGAAAAGCTGGATGAATTTGTCATGTCGGACATTGCAGCCGGTTATCTGAAAAGCAAGGATTTTATTTCTTTTGCAGAAGATGCAAAAACTGCGGATGGTTCGTCCGCGAACAAGTTTGCAGGAATGAGTATCTGGCTTATTTTGCTTCTTATCATTGTCGGAGGTGTTGCACTTAATCTGACTCCTTGTGTCCTGCCTATGATGCCGATCACTATTGCCGTACTCGGCGCAGGTACGCAGGCGGAATCCAAAGGAAAAGGTTTTTTGATCGGAGGTTTGTACGGAATCGGTATGATGCTTGCTTATGGAGCGCTTGGCTTGATCGTGGTGCTTACAGGATCGCGATTCGGTGCAATAAATTCTTCTCCATTGTTTAATATGATAATTGCAATAATATTCATTCTGCTGGCTCTTGCTATGTTTGATGTGTTCCCAATAGATTTTACAAAATTTCAGTCGGGCACAATGGCTGGTAAGAAATCAGGCAAGAGCAAGTATATTACAGTATTTGTGCTGGGTGTGATAGCTGCCGTGCTTGCTGGTGCTTGCGTTGCCCCAGTGCTCATTTCAGTAATTTTGTATTCAGTCACATTATATACTTCGGGGAATCCGGCAGGCTTGCTTCTTCCCTTCCTACTTGGCTTGGGTATGGCATTACCATGGCCCTTTGTAGGAGCAGGGCTTTCGATTCTACCTAAACCAGGGAAATGGATGAAGTGGGTCAAGATCATTTTTGGAGTGATTATTCTCGTGATTGCCCTTTATTACGGCTATACAGCAATCCATATTTTCTCATCACAATCACACGGTACCGAGTATGTCGTGGAATATACTACAGAAGAAACCGATTCCGAATTGTATTGGACACCCTCGCTTGTGGAAGGTCTTGATAGAGCAACAGAAGAGGGCAAGCCGGTTCTCATAGATTTCTGGGCAACTTGGTGCAAGAACTGTCTTGTAATGGAAGCAACAACTTTCAAAGACGACAATGTTGAAGAGGTATTAAAGGATTTTGTTCTTGTACGGTATCAGGCAGAGTATCTGAATAAATCCCCGACAAAAGAATTGCTTGATCATTTTGGTGTGCTTGGACTTCCATCTTATGTTGTGCTTCTCCCCAAATAATATTTAAGAGGTTTGAAAATATGAAAAAAGTTTTGTTTTGCATACTTGGAATTGTCATACTTCTCACAACATTTTCCTGTGATAGATTTAACCATCATTTTGAGCCCATTCTTACACATTTTGAACATTATTTAGAGCGTTTTGCAACTCATGTGGAAAATGGGATTTTATTTGATGATGTAACATCTATTATGTCCTATTATTCGGACACATATCTCAATAACGGCATGGCAAAAACTGATATGCAAAGTTTGTATGATTCCCTCGCATCAGCATCACCAGACAGCATTTCAATCGAGATAGATATTCTGTCTGAGTTTGATTATAAGGTGTCATACAGAATTGTGACAGCAGATGTTGACACTACGATAATTGACTATGCACAAGCTCAGCGGGACAGCTTTCTTTTTATAGGAAATCAGATCGCTCCCGCAGTGCCGCAAAAAATTTTGGTCGAGTTGTTTACAGCTACTACTTGTATAAATTGCCCAAATGCAGATGCTGCTTTGAAGCAGTTGAAAACCGAATATGGAGATCAGTTTTATTACATCGAATATCACTGGACAGATCAACTTGATATCGGTGCAATATATCTTCTTGAATATTATAATATGGAATATTCAATTCCTCAATCAATGTTCCAGGGACAGGTGAAAGTTGTCGGTGGCGGAGCAGATACCTATGATCAGTATAATTTTACATTAAATACTTTTATTGGCGAGGATGCTCTTGCTGAGATTAAAGATTTCTCCTATACGAGATCGGATACACTGCATGGTCAGGTTCGTATTAAGAAAAACGATGCGGTTCCTCTTGAAAATCTGTATATCAAATATGTTCTTGTAGAAGAAGTTTCCTCAGTTGTAAATATTTATTCTCATAAATATTGCGAACAGGTGGCAATTGCGAAGGGAATGAAGTACATCGGAGATGAAGATTTCTCTGACCCGATTTCCTTTAAACTAGGATTGCCTTCAACCGTTCCTGATGATATTGTACTTTATGTATGGCTGCAAACTCTTGAAGATCCCTATAATGCAGATACTTGCAAAATATACAATGTGATAGAAGAAGAAATATTACTTGAGAAAGTGAGCATTTAATGAAAAAAATAATTTCTGTTCTGATATTAAGTTTTCTTTTTGTAACTTCTATAGCATTTGCGCTGGATACCATGCCGGATTTTACTCTTGAGGACATAAACGGTGATCAAGTTGATTCTGAAGAACTTTTAAATAAAAAAGCTGTGATCATCGATTTCTGGGCAAAGTGGTGTAGTCCATGCAAGAAAGCCTTTCCACATCTTAGCGATCTTCAGGAAAAGTATAAAGATCTCGTCAATGTAGTTTGTATCAGCACAGACAAAGCACGTGATGCTGGTAAGGTTAAATCCTTTGTGAAATCTAAGAATTTCGAATTTATCACTCTTCTTGATCCCAATAAGAACGTAACCAAGCTTTTTAATATAAACACAATTCCCAGAACATTCATCATCAATGAAAATGGTGAGATCGTGTACAGGCACGAGGGCTATATACAGGGAGATGAACACGAACTTGAGGCAGAATTGAGAAAGGTCATTTATAAAGATATTACCATAGATGAACTCAACGAATTGTTCCCACCTGAAGAATTGCCTGAACCAATTACCTATGTTTTACCGGTTTATCCTGAAAAAGCTCATGATGACAAAGTTGAAGCAGATATCATTCTCGATATTGAGATCATGGAAGACGGCACAGTCGGTCAGGTATGCCTTATCAGCGCAAGCAAAGACACAACTTGCGGCTTTGAGAAATCTGCCATCGAAGCGGTCAAGCAATGGACCTTTAAGCCCGTTACTGTTGATGAAGAAGCTGTCAAAGCCCGATTCCTTTATCCGATCCGTTTCAGAATAGAAAAACAATAGAGGTACTTATGAAAAAAGTAATACTATTTATTATAATTTTATCTCTTGCTTCATATCTTTTTGCATTAAAGGATTTTCGTGTAACCGGCTTGAATGAAGCAACCTACGTTTATAAAAATGCTGTTGATTCTCTAAAGAATTATTTCTCAGATGAGTTCAGCTTCCGTATGTCATATAAGAGTTTTACTTTTGGTATGAAGTTTATTGCGAACCTTCCTCGTTATGATGAATACGCAGCAATGCAGGAGCTTACTTCGCAGTCGATTTCCTACACATGGGATGAACGATTTCTTGAATATAAAGTAGATGATTTCTTTGCACGAGCTGGAAACTTTGAACAGGTTTTTGGCTCAGGTATTGCTTTGCGTGTATATAGGGATAGGGATTTTGATATTGACACCCGCTTGAACGGTTTCTCCGCAGAAATCTTCCCTAAATCCTTTCAGATGAAAGCCCTTTATGGCGCACTTCCCAATGAGGATAATGAAAGCAAAAACGATGTGGTTGCCGGTATTGATATGCAGAAGGATATCTTTGATCCTGTTAAAATTGGCGCTTCTTTTGTGAATGTGCGTGAGTGGCAGGCAGGGGATAATTATCTTGATAGAAAGATCTTCGGCGCCCGGTCTGATGTAAATGCAAGCCAGTTTGATATAAGGGCAGAATACTGCTATCTTGATCAATCGGAAGGTATTTCGAAGATAGGGCATGCTTTTTATGGGAATTTGAACACCTATTTTGATATAATATCTTTTTCAGTTGCCTACAATAATTACCTGAATTTTGATTCGCGCTTGAACGATCTGCCGATTCTCAATCACAGCAACGAGCCAATGTATGATTCCCCGATCGGGAAAGATCAGCAGGGGATGATGGGAAAAGTGATGTTCATGCCTGATGATTTCAATGAGTTCGTAGTCAATTATGCTGAAGAGTGGAATGATGCATGGACAATTCGGCAGAGCGACCTGTGGGTGGAAGCAATTCAATACTTTGACACCTCTACACTCATCGCAAGTTTTTCTCATCTTGAAAGAAAGGACGAGGAGATCAATCACTGGGAAAAAGAAGTTACGCCCACGCTTATGTATGATTTTATGATAGGTGAGATTCCGCTTTCTATCAAAGCCGAATTCCAGTATTATGACAAGCATTATCAGCAAGAGAAAACCCATCATTGGGAACCCCTTTTACAGATCGATACGAATATATTAAATATTGACTGCTCGGTCATTGCTGAATATTCTTATGAAAAAATAAAAGATATTGGAAAAAATCCACTCTGGCTCGGTGCTGAGATCAGCAAAGAGATATTCGAGAATACCACAATGCGTCTCTTTGTTGGTAAAGAAAAAGGCGGAAAGGTTTGCCGCAACGGCATTTGCAAATATCGAAACCAGTTTGAAGGATTACGTTTAGAACTAATTACCACTTTTTAGTGGGAAGGAGCATATATGAAAAAAAATATAATAATATTTATGAGTTTAATGTTTTTAGGTGTCATCAGTCTGCATGCAGATCTGACATTTAACATTCCATTTGATCCAGATGTTGTTGGACCTGCATATAATGACTCGAATTATACTTTTGTGTCCGAATATTTTGATGTGATAAATGAAGGGATCACAGACAACTTTACTGTTCTGGTAGATTACATAGAGATTCCATCAGGATGGTCACTGGGGTGGTGTCATGAATATCAAGGCGGAGGTGCATGTCATGTGATACCTTGGCCCTGGACTTTTGAGTTCGGAAGTGGGGATACCTTAAAATTAGATTTCTCTGTTATTGTCACTTCTGCCGGCTCGATGGCTTTCACTTATACCTTTACAGCACCAAGTCTATCAGAACCCGTTGTGCTTGATTTTACTTATACCACAGGCGTCTCTATCGATGATCCACCATCCAGCGAAAAGATTTTTTTGAAAAATTCACCAAATCCCTTCAGTGAATCTACCACTATCTCATTTAATCTAGAAAATGCTGCACACAGAGGTGCAGAGATCAACATCTATAACCTTCAGGGGAAGCGTGTTAAAACCTATAATATTATCCCTGAAATGAACTCGATCACATGGAACGGTACAGATGAGAAAGGGATAGCCCTGCCGAGCGGTGTGTACTTATATACCATTTCTTTGGATAACAAGATCACAAAAACAGAAAAATTATTACTACTCAAATAAGGAGAACCTATGCGTTTTAAACTCGGAATACTGATTTTAGTGTTGTTGATCATAAGCGGCTTTTCAGCATTGTATGCAGACCAGAATATTTTAACACCCCAGCTTCAGCAAAAGCTGCAGGAGACAACTCGAGATGAATTAATACCTATCAACATAGTAATGAAAGAGCAGTATGATCATGAAGATTTGCTGCAGCAAAGCACATTTCTTCCGCTATCAGAAAGAAGGGATTTTGTCATTCAGGAATTGCAATCCTTTTCAGATACACATCAACAGGAACTTCTCTATGATCTGCAGAATTTGTCTTACAATGATATTGTGCAGGATATTCAGCCCTTGTGGGTTTCGAATGTCATAACCTGTAAGGCAACATCGGAGGTCATATATGATCTTATTCAAAGAAATGATATTGACTTTATTGATCATGATGAGATCCGCAATATGCTCATGTTTGAAAAAGAAAATTCCTATAATCCAACCTCCCGTGAGATCACATGGAATGTAACCAAGGTCAATGCAGATGATGTATGGAATCTTGGCTACACAGGAAGTGGAGTCGTTGTTGCAGTTATTGATACAGGCGTGAATTATAACCATGTTGATCTTGCAGATCATCTCTGGACTGATCCAGGTTATCCAAATCACGGCTGGGATTTCCGCTTTAATGATAACAACCCCATGGATGATCACGGGCACGGTACACACTGTTCCGGCACTGTTGCTGGAGATGGTACTGCCGGCTCTAAAACAGGAATGGCGCCCGATGCTCAGATCATGTGTCTCAAAGTTCTTGATAGTGATGGGAGTGGTTCGGAGTCCGGTGTGTGGAACGCGATACAGTTTGCTATAAATAATGGAGCGAATATTATGAGCATGTCTATCGGCTGGCCTCATGCATGGGGACCGAACAGAGCAACCTGGCGAAATACTCTGAATACAGCATTGGCTGCAGGTGTTGTGGCTTCAGTAGCTGCTGGCAATGAAGGAGATCAGCAGTATTCGTATCCAATTCCAGATAATGTCCGTACTCCCGGAGATTGTCCTCCTCCCTGGCTTCATCCTGATCAGACATTAATAGGTGGAATAAGCTCGGTAATATGTATTGGTGCGACGAATTCCGGAGACGGGATTGCAGGATTTTCCAGCCGAGGACCTTCCACATGGGAATACATTTCAGGTTTTAATGACTATCCCTATTCACCTGAAATGGGCTTAATACGTCCCGATATTGTTGCTCCCGGTGTCAACATCAAATCTCTTGCTCATTACAGCAATTACGGATATGAGAACGGATGGAATGGAACCTCTATGGCAACCCCTTGTGTTGCCGGTGTGATGGCTTTAATGTTGTCTAAAAACAATTTGTTGACTCCAGCCGAGATTGACCAGATACTCGAAGAAAATGCCTGTCCGTTTTCAACAACTAAAAGTAATAATTATGGTTCGGGAAGAGTGGACGCACTGGAAGCAATAAACCAGGTTCCATTCCCTAGTCCGATCATGTATTTTTATCCTGATAGTCTTGATTTCGGTTCTGTACAGATCGGCTGCGATTCCACACTGCAGTTCTATGTAGAAAATGTAGGCGGAGATACTCTGCGTGGAACTATCATAACACCCGAAGGATATACTGTTGCTCTTAATGAATCCAAAGAACCAGGCAGAAATATTCTCAATTATGAGGTACCATCAAGTTCTTGCAACACTTTTGATCTTACTTTCACTCCCACAAATGTTCAATCCTATGACGGACAGGTCAGGATCAATCAATACCCCTTTTATATGTTCTTTCTCGATGTCCATGGTGAAGGATACTCCAATGTAAGTGATGATCCGAATCCTCAGATGAAGACGTTGATAGAGCATTTTCCGAATCCTGTAAAAACTACTCTGACAATTCATTATTCACTTGGTCAACAACATACCGATCTACCGATTGCGATCTATAATATAAAAGGCGAGTTCGTCACGGAAATTCAGGGAAGTAACGGCATTGCACAACTCGATGCAAAGAATCTGAATGACGGTGTGTACTTATACAGAATTCAAAATAATGAAACAACATATTTTGATACATTCGTTATAATAAAGTAAAATTTACCGAAATCGCAAGTTATCAAAGAAAAAATACTGGATTCCCAATTCTTTCTATTTGGAGTAGTCGACTCTGTCGGCTTAGAATAAAAAAATTACAGCATCAAGAGACTCGATGCACTCCAAAACAAGAAAGAATTATCTTGTCACAAGTCAAAGAGCTTGTGATAAGTAATTCGCTTCGATAATAAAAATCCAATATTGGTTGATTAAGGGTAACAAGCCCTCAAAAATCACCATTTATCCTACTGGATTGGGTTCAATTTAACCTTTAATTAATTGCAGAAAAATTTGACAACTTTTTGTAGGAATTTCGAATGAAAATAATAAATTCAGGAGGTGCAGATGAAAAAAATAGCTGTGCTCTTATTTTTCTTGATTCTCTCATCAACAGCTTTTGCTGCTTATCAGGTGGGTGATGTTGTTTCGAATTTCAGTTGGACCGATAGTAACAATGAAACACATTCGATTTACGATCTGATAGATGCCGAAAAAGCTGTAATATTCTTCTGGGGGGAGTATACATGACCAGGCTGTGTAGCGGCGGCGCCGCAATTAGAAACTATCTGGCAAAATTACCAGGGAACCAATCATGTATATATTGTATCAGAAAATAACTGGTCTGGATATGGAGCGACTTATCCCTATTCAGCTCAAATCAATCCATATTACTGGGATTATGGAAGTGGATCTATCCCCTGGTTTGCAGTAATAGGCGGTCAGTATGTTCTATATTATAATCATTATTCCGTGAGTGGAGTTACTGGAGCACTTGATTCAGCAATCATGTCTTTAGGTTTATATGCAAACTTTGATGCGAACATCATACAAGGACCCCCGGAACTTACCGTGCAATTCACAAGTACATCATCAGGAGCACCCGACACATGGGAATGGGACTTCAATAATGATGGTACGATTGACAGCTACGAAGAAAACCCGGTTTGGGATTTCACAGCAGTCGGTTCTTATGATGTATCTCTTACTGTGTATGAAGGAGCTGATAGTGATGAGCTTCTGCAGGAAGATTTTATCACTGTGATAGACCCTTCTAACATTTCAGGTCAGGCAGCAGGTACATGGTCTCCTACTTATGGAACTTATACTATTACCGGAGATGTGACAGTTCCAGCAGGTGCAGTTCTCTCAATTGAACCGAGCACGAATATTGTTGTGAATAATAACAGCAAGATCCAGATCAATGGAAGAATCGAAGCACAAGGTTCTGAACGTGGTTTGATAAACTTCTCAACCGATGATCAATGGAAAGGTATAAAGATCATTGATAATCAGGAAGATAACTTGATCGCTTACTGCTATCTCACTGGATCGACTGAGAGTGCAGTGGATATTGATAATTCAACTGTGGATGTGCTGAACAGTACTTTTTATGAGAATACAAACACCTCTCAAAAAGGTCCTGCTATAAATGTATTGGACGCGAGTGATGTGCTTATAGAGGGCAATATAATTGCAAATAACTACAGTTCAATACTCGCCGGTGCTATTGCTCTTGATAATGCTTCAGTTGAGATTTCACACAATATTATTGTGAACAACGAAGCTAACTTTGCAGCAATCGGAATGAAGAATGGTTCTAATGCATCAGTTATCAATAATACAATTGCGAATAATAAGGCTAACTATGCCTGTTTTTACCTTCTTTCCTCTTATCCGAATGTGCAGAATACGATCATTATCCACGACGGCTTGATCTTCACGACTTTCAGCAGTAATCCAACAGTGAATTATTCCTGTATCTCTGGTGGATATTCTGGAACAGGTAATATCAGTGATGATCCTCAATTTGTAAATCCTACTGCTGGAGATGGTAATGCCTATAATGGCTTGAATGCGGACTGGAGCTTGCAGTCAACATCCCCTTGTATCGATACTGGCGATCCTTCCTCTCCACCTGATCCTGACGGCACGATTGCAGATATGGGTGCTTTGTATTATCATCAGCAGATTTCTGTCGATGATCCTCACAGCAATATGATCTATGTCAGACAGAATACGCCAAATCCTTTCAAGGGCTCTACTTCGATATCTTATTCATTGCCCCAAAATTTTGAAAATTCTGTCATCACTATCTATAATGTAAAAGGTAATGTGGTGAAAGAATTCACACTTGACAACACTGAAGGCGAGATCGTGTGGAACGGTTTTGATCAGAATAATAAAGCAGTTGCAAGCGGAATCTATTTCTATAGATTACATGGAGATTCGATTTCACGGACCAGATCGATAGTCTTTATGAGATAGCGTATTTCCGGAAATATAACATAGCTTTCGGTTGAGAGGTAGGAACTGGTGTTCCAGCTGGTCTTCAAAACCAGTAGTGAGCGGATAACACCGTTTATGGCAGGTTCGATTCCTGCCCTCTCGGCCATTTTTTATTTTAAAAATAGGATATAAAATGGATAATAACGAACTCAGAAAAATTCCCGGAGTTGATACATTGATGAAGGACTCCGAAATCAAAAAGCTCATATCTAAATTTGGTGAGGATCTTACAGTTTTCTCGATCCGACAAGTATTAAATAAGGTCAGAGAATCTGTTCTTAAAGGGAAGAGAATTCCATCCGATGATAAGATATGCGCTCTAATAAAGCAAAGAGTATATCATATTGGTACTTCGTCTTTTAAGCCAATTATCAATGCGACTGGTATTGTCCTGCATACGAATCTTGGACGGGCACCCCTTGGTTCAAAACTTACACGTGAGGTTGCTGAGATAATTGAAGGGTATTCAAATCTTGAGTTCGATCTGGAAAAGGGAAAGCGTGGAAACAGGGAAGATCATATCAACGATCTTGTTACCTTCATCACAGGAGCTGAGGACGCAGTTGTGGTGAATAATAATGCTGCCGGCGTCTATCTGTCGCTTAAAACCTTTTGTGAAAACAAGGAAGTAGTAATTTCACGAGGTGAGCTTATTGAGATCGGCGGCTCATTCAGAATACCGGAAATCATGCAGCAAAGCGGTGCAATAATGGTGGAGGTCGGCACAACAAACAGGACACGGATTTCGGATTATGAAGCAGCGATTACTGAAGAAACTGCGGTATTGTTCAAAGCTCATAAATCCAATTATTATATTCAGGGATTTTTTGAGGAAATTGAGATAGAAAAGTTGGCTGAATGCGCTCATGCTCATGGACTTGTTTGCATATATGATCTGGGATCAGGTCTTTTACGTAAGCCGAAAGGGTTACCTCTGGATACCGAGCCGGATGTTATATCTGCAATACGATCAGGAGCGGATCTTGTGATGTTCAGTTGTGATAAACTACTCGGCGGTCCGCAGGCGGGCATCATTGCCGGGAAAAAGAAGTACATCCAAAAATTGAGGAAGTCACCGCTAATGCGTGTGCTTCGCGTAGGTAAAATGACTCTTGCAGCGCTTTCTACAGTGCTCAGATGCTACCTCAAGGATGAAACTCTTCTTGAAAACGTACCTGTTTTCCGCATGCTGGATCAGAAAAAAGATGAGCTTCATAAGAAAGCAAAAGAATTCTCAAAGCTATTATCAAAAGAGAATATTTCTAATAAAATTATTGATAATATTGCTCGATGCGGCGGAGGAACGCTGCCACAGGTTGAGATTCCCAGCTATGCAGTTCAGCTCGATCTTTTTAAAACTAAGCTTTCTCCTGAGCAACTATTTCATAGATTGCTGCAATTAGATAAGCCGATTCTTGGCATTCTTCGTGAGGGTTCACTATTGTTTGATGTGTTTACTCTTAATAGCGATCAGACAACCGAGATTGCAAAGCAGATCAAGAATATAATCAAATCATAATATGAAACATCTGATAATGGGCACAGCCGGTCATGTTGACCACGGAAAAACTGCGCTCATAAAAGCACTTACAAATTTTGACTGCGATACACACAAAGATGAAAAACAGCGTGGAATAACGATCCATCTCGGCTTTACACACCTCGATCTACCGGGCGGTAACAGCATCGGTATTATCGATGTACCCGGGCATAAGGATTTTATCAATACTATGATATCAGGCGCCAGTACCATAGATTTCGTGCTTTTTACCATTGCTGCAGACAGCAGTATCATGCCGCAAACAAGAGAACACTTGCACATAATGGAGCTTCTTGGGATCAGGAATGGCATAATTGCTCTCACAAAAAGTGATACGGTCGATGAAGAAATTTTAGAACTCGTTGAACTTGAGATAAGTGAATTCGTAGGTGGCACATTTCTGGAAAATGCACCAATTATCAGAACTTCAGTCAAAGATAATACCGGAATTGAGGAATTACAGAAAGAGATCATTAAGATCACAGAACATATTGAGCAGCGTTCGGGCGGTTGTTTTTTCAGAATGTATATCGATAGAATATTCAGTGTGCAGGGATTTGGAACGGTTATCAACGGATCTGTATTGCAAGGAAAAGCAACAAAAACGACTCCATTATATTTGCTTCCAGTAAACAAAGAGTTGCGGATCAGAAAGCTCGAACACCACGGGCAGGAAGTTCAAGAAATATATTCAGGACAGAGGGCTTCTCTTAACGTGGTCGGACTAGATATTCAGGATTTTACAAGGGGAATGCTGGTTTCTGAGAGGGTGATAAAACCAACCAAAATGATCGATGCAGAACTCACTTTGTTTGAACACGAGAGAACATTGGAGGTATGGAATCATGCACTCTTTCTTATGGGAACTTTTGAAGACCAGGCAAGAATACATCTGCTTGATAAGGATACGTTGCAGGGCGGAGAGAGCGGATTGGTGCAGATCCATTTTGAAAAAGAGTGTTTTCCCATTTTTGGAGACTCTTTTATCATAAGAAGTACTTCTAGCGATATCACACTCGGCGGTGGAAAAATCCTCGACGCATATCCTCTTCATCATAAAAAGAGAACACAAAAAATTATCCTGCATCTTAAAACAATTGCTCAAGGTGGTTTATCCGAATTTCTTGCTGAAGAAGTAAGAAAACAGCCCCATGCGGTTTCCCTCTCCTCTCTATCTGAAATATCTAACAAAACCGAGAAAGAACTTCTTGAGATCATTAGAAGATCATTTCCTGAGGACATTGAGGTTAAGCGATATCACAAAGATTTTCTGCTTATGACACAATTCAGGATTGATTACCTAAAAGATGAGATAATAAAGCTTCTGACAACACATCATCAGGACAATCCGCTCATAAAGAAGGGAAAGATTTTTGAAGAGTTGTACGGCATGCTGAATTTGAATGATCCAAATGACAATGAGTTGCTGGAAATATTATTGGAAGATATGATTCGTGACAGAATACTTATGAAAGTCGAAGGTACTTTTGCTCTTTCTGAACAGAAGATTTCCCTTTCTGAAAAGGATATCCGGAAGATTGAGAAAATCGATCAGTTCTTGCTCAATTACGGAATGAAAGTGCCAGTGATAAATGAGATAAGAGCATTTGCGGAAGGCGAGCAGATCTCGTCAAAAGATTTGAATAATATCCTCAGCTATCTCATCGAAAATAAAAAAATCTTCACAATTGAGGGTTCGTTCATTCATGCTGAGATCATAAAAAAGGCGGAGAAGGTTTTATTGGAGCACTTCAAGAAAAATGACAAGCTGATCATTGCTGATTTTCGGGATCAACTGAATGCAAACAGAAAAATATGCCTGCTGCTTCTATCCTATTTTGATGATCTGGGATGGACGGTTCGTAAGGGGGATTTTAGAATTTTATCTGAAAAAGGGAAGAATTTATTGAGCGGATAGAAGTGTTATACGAAATTGATTTTTTATAAAGGAAAAATTTAATGAAGCTAAAGAAACATTTAATAGATTTTAACAACTTGATAGAGTTTAGTAATCAAATTCAATCAGGAGTAAAAGAAAAAATTATTAGATATATCAATGAAAATGATGAGATTTATTTAATTAAAGACAAAAATCTCTATCTCGGTTTTATTCATTTAAAATTTTTTAATAACAAAATATCAATAAAATTGTATTTAAGTTCTTATTGGAAAGATGATTTTAATGAGCAACTATTTAATAATATTTCAGAATTGATAATAAACAATCATCAAAACTATATAACATTTTCACATTGCTTCGATTCGAAGAATATTCTAAATAGATTCAAAGGAATTGATTATATGCATCAATATGAATGCAATGAAAATTTTCATAAACCTAATCCTGAGTTAAATTCAAATTTCACAATTTCAAAAAACATAAGCGGTTATAAAGAGTTGATTGATTTTCATTATCTCTGTTATTCTGATGATAAAGATTATATGAACAGTAATTGGGAAAAAATGCTCCAATCATTTCCTAAAGCACCAATTCCAAAGCTTACTTATATTTGTCATAATAAAGACAATATTATTGGTTCTTGTATTGGTTATTTAATTCCAAAGAAAAATAAGAAATATCTCTATTCAATCTGTGTTCATCCTGATTATAGAGGGAAATCGATTGGAGAATATTTGCTGCAATTATTTCTTTCAACCGAGCCTTTGATTTCTTGTTATTTAACAGTCTATGAATCTGCAAAACCAGCTGTAAATCTTTATGAAAAATTTGGATTTATGAGAATAAAAACTGTTGAAGCAATAATAAGAAATGATGTTAAAATTAGTATTGAATAATTCGTATAACAATGCCTCTGTGGTTGGCTTCGGGTTTGTTTTGGACGGAATCTTTCTGAATTCGCAGCACGCTTAACCATTAACAAACAATCTGTCCATTCAGCGGATCGTACTTTTGGGAATTATATATTAAATGAAGTTTTGCAGGTGTAATGAAAAATTTTATAACTTCACTGTTTAAAACCACACCTGCAGAAGGTAGAGAGACTATAGAAGATAATAGGAATGAATGTAGAATCATGGGCTTCTTTAGTTATTACTTTACCAATTTAGGAATTGGTAAAGAGGAGAGATAGAGAATTGGTAAAGAGAACCACACTCTACTCTTTACCATCAGTCCTCTATCTTACCCACTCTCTTTACCATCCGCCAGATGGCGAATTGGTAAAGCATAAGTGATTTCCACTACTGAGAAACTTGAGTATATTAATCAGATAATTTTTTCACAAGACCAATAAATTTTGAAGGATTTCCAGACTGGTCTCGCAGTAACCATGCTCTTGTGCGAATTGGAATGATTTTTCCGCCTTTGCCTACGTACTCTTTCTCATAGATATCCGAGTATCCTCGCATAAAGACTTGATAATCTCTGAGACTGTCTTCCATCGCATACCATTTTTCAGGAGTGAGTTCATGATAGGTCTTTTCCTTTAATTCTGCAAGAGAATAGCCCAGAAGGTCGCAATACTTGTCATTTGCATTTACAACTTGCCCATCCATATTACAGATGACTATCGCTTCGTCTGTCCATTCGCTTATCGTCTTGACAAGATCATCGTATTTTTGTTCGGATATCTCCATCTCTTCTTCAAGCACTACGAGCATTTGTTTTAACTTAGCATTCTCCAGTGCAAGATCTTGATTGGTACAACCGGCAAAAAGCAACGTAATTAAACCCAAAATAATGATGCATTTTACGTATTTCATAGAACCTCTCAATCATTTAGATTACCCTCCCTCTTGGGAAAACTTTTAATCTGTGTCAAGAAAATATAATGCATGAATTTAAAAGAACCTTTATCAAAACGTTTAGCACAAAAATATTGACGCATTCATTCGTTCAGATCATGCAGACAATCAAAAGGATGTACCATGCGCGAAGATTTTGAAATGCGTTATGCAGATAAAGAAGATTTGGAAAATTGGTTAGGATGCAAAGATTTTTTTTTACATTACAAGAAATAGTGGATTCAAAAAACCGTGACAATCCAATAAAAATTGCAATTGATGGTATCGATGCATCAGGTAAAACAGTGTTCGCAGATCGGTTTGCAGAATATATTCGCAAAAATTCAACACGACAAGTAATTCGGGCTTCAATCGACGGTTTTCATAATCCCAGGGAGATTCGTTTGCAAAAGGGCGACTACTCATCCGAAGGATATTATAATGATTCATTTAATTACAATGCTTTAAAAAAATTCCTGCTGGATCCCATGATG
>ASNI01000055.1 GCA_000404785.1 Cloacimonetes bacterium SCGC AAA252-N17 | reverse complement strand
TATAAATACAGGTTGGATTTGGTGAGTTCTTGAATTGTTCTTGAATTTCGTGCCATGTTTTCTTAAGATTTCTATATTCCTTTTTAAATTCCTGCTCGGTATGATATTCTGCAAAAGTCCTTACAATGAGTCCGACATTCTTCTCTTTTAAATTTGAAAAAATATGTTTTAGGCGACGTCTTTCTTTGCTTGAACTTATCTTTCTGGAGATAGCAATATAATTTTTGTTGGGCATATAAACCATGAACCGTCCGGGTATTGATATCTCTCCGGTGAGTCGTGCGCCCTTTTTGGCAATGGGAGCTTTTTCTACCTCAACCATCACTTCCTGTCCGCTTTCGAGGAGTTCACCCATCTTATAAATATCGTTCTTGATCTCCCTCAAGTTGGAATCATCGATCTCTTCGAGGTCCATGAAATCAGGAACTGCATCGCGGAAATGCAGCAGAGCTGTACGTTCCAAGCCGATATCAATAAAGCTGGCGCCCATACCGGGGACGTTATCTTTTACAATTCCCTTATAAATATTTCCAACGATCTCGTTCTGGTCTTCCCTGTGAATGAATAATTCGACAAGTTTGTTGTTTTCAAGAAGTGCCATTCGGTTCGCAAATGTACTGATGTTGACCACTAATTCGCTTTTCATGAAAAAAGCCTCCCAAAAAATAAAATTTTATAAATTAATACAGTTCGATTCTTTCTATATAAAAAGTTCCAATTTGCTCTTGTGAATAAAGAAAAGCCCTCTCAAGGAGTTCAAAAATGTTTAATCCTAATTTTTTAAAAATGTCGACTCCATTCGAAACCATCTTTACTTCCATAAAATACTCATTTAAAAATATTTCTCTATTTTTTCTTTCTGAATAAAAATATAAACCCTGAAAATTATATATCTTTTGCCAATCAATCGATTTATCATTTGAAGTAATTCGTATATGCTCTCCGGTTAAGCGTATCTTATAGGAAGATCCCATATACACAACTTCTTTGAGAAAGAATTCTTGTGGCAGATTCACGTCAAGTTTTTTTCTTATTTCTTTTTCATTAAGGATTTCCAGCATTGAAAAAGTAAAAATTTCCCTTCTTCCTGACAAACCAAGACTGAGTGGAGGTCCGAAAGATATCTTTGGGTGACGATTAAAACCCTCGGTGTGATATATTGGCAATGTACTCTTTCGAAGGATCGTGTAAATAAGTGCAGAAAGTTCTTTGTGGGAAATAAAACGCAACTTGTCGCCCTTCTCATAAATAACTTTATATACAAACCGGGGATATTGATGTTTTACACTTAGCTGTGGCTTGTCCGAAATAAAATTTGAAATGGGCTTCTCTGTTGTATAAATTGGCGACATATTATCACATATTCCACACTTTGAACATACACCGTTCCTGCAATCCTCAGTTATAATTTGCTGCTTGGATTTGTGATACTCCTCGATTAAAAATTTTTTCTTAATTCCACAGTCAATATGATCCCACGGGAGGACAGAGTCAATCGGAATCTCTTTGTGATATATATGAAGGTTTATTCCGGTCTTTTCTGCGGAGCGTTCCCACAATGAAAAATCAAAGTGGGTATTCCAGCTATCAAATTGTGCGCCCTTTGTATACGCTTCATAAATAAGTTTTCCGACCTCTCTACCACCTCGTGCAATGACAGCTTCAAGCTGTGACTGCTCGATCGTGTGGTATTTGATTGAGATCTTTTTGTGTTTTGAAAAATAATTCTTTATGAGTGATATTTTATAAATGAATTCTTCTTTCGAATTCTGCCTGCACCACTGAAAAGGCGTATGAGCTTTTGGCACAAATGGAGCTATACTGACATTGATCTTTGAAATTTTTTTCGGATTCACTGAGTACATTTTCTCAATAAGTGTAATGATCCCTTCAATATCTTCTTCAGTTTCACCGGGAAGACCCACCATAAAGTAGAGCTTGATCGAGCGGATGCCAAGATTAAGAGCTCGCGTCACAGAAGTGAGAATGTCTTCCTCACTGATATTTTTATTGATTCTATTTCTGAGCTGTTGGGATCCGGCTTCTGGAGCGAGTGTAATTGTTTTTCCAAGGATCTTTGCAAGCTGCGGTTGAAAGTTTTCTTCAAAAGTATCAATCCGCAAAGAGGGTAAAGAAATAGTAATATTCGATTGAGGAAGGGTTTGCATAAGCGAAGATAGGAGAGGTTGTATAGCTGAATAATCTGAGGTGGAAAGAGAATTCAAAGAGATCTCTTCCCAACCATTGAGTGCAATATCTTCATAAATTTGCTTTTCTAATAAAGTGCTGTCCCGCTCACGCACAGGACGGTATATCATTCCCGCCTGGCAAAAGCGGCACCCTCTTGCACATCCCCTCATTATCTCAAAAGCAGGTCTGCGATGTACAATGTCGATTATTGGCATCAGTTGGGGAAAATGCATTTTAGTTGGATTATTAAAATCTTTAAAAAATCTTTTTTTGATTGTTGGAGGAACATCATCTTTTTTAGGTGCAATATAAATTCCTGAATTGTCGCTTATTTGCGAATAAAATATAGGAACATAGATGCCCTGAATTTGTGAAAGCAGGTAAAGCTTTTCCTCTCTTGTTTTCGATTTGTTGTTTCTCAGAAGTTCTGCAATTTCTATTATAACATCCTCACCATCACCAATAACAAAGGCATCAATAAATAGTGAGAGAGGTTCAGGGTTGAATGCTCCGGGTCCACCGGCAATAATGATTGGATCAGATTCTGTTCTTTCTGTAGAAAATATTGGGATTTGTGCAAGATCGAGCATAAGAAGAATGTTTGTGCAGGATAGTTCATATTGTAGAGTGAAGCCGACCACATCGAATTCTTTCAGAGGAATTTTATCTTCTATAGAAAAAAGTGGAATGAATTTTTCCCTCATCAATTTGATAAGGTCAATATCTGGTGCATACACTCTATCGGCGACAAGGTGATCGTGGGAATTTATGATAGAATAGAGGATCTTTAGACCAAGATGCGACATGCCGATTTCATAAAGATCGGGGAATGCAAGGGCAATATTAAAATACTGTTCTGAAACCTGTTTCTTCTTTGTATTTAGCTCGTTGTTTGTATATCGCCCGGGTCTCGTAAGAAAGTATAGGTGTTTTTCAATATCAACTGTACGCACATCATTCCTTAGCTACGTGACTACTTGTTTTTCACATAACTGGGGAATACATGCCAGGATACATCTTTCCCTTTCAGGATATATTTTTTATAAAAATCTTCTTTTTTATATGAATATATTTGAGTTTGCGTTTGTTCTAAATCACCAGAGCTGCTAAGTACATCTGAGCCATTTTGTTCTGCTATTACCGTGTTTTTGTCTTCAAAAAGGTTACGATGCAACACTCCCTTTTTCTGAAGATTCAAGCCAATAACAAACAACACCGCAACGATTATCACAAGTGCAGTGATCTTAAAAAAAACTTTTGGTATCAAAACTTTTTTCGCATTTTCTTTTTTTGTTGTAGCAAATCGGGTATTCTGTTTCCTCTCTTTGGGTGCATATTGCGTAGTATAGAGAGTCATAGTCTTATTGATATTAGCTCCGATGAAACGAGCATAGTTCAAAATGTGCATCCGCGCAAACCGAATGTCTATCAACTCATGCAGGGAATCATTCTCGATTGCCTTTAAAAAATGAAGCTTGATCATGGTTTTGGTATGCACGTCATCCAGACTAATATTCTTGAATATCCTGTGTGCCTGCAGGTATCCACCGAGAGACTCCCTTTTTGGAGCATCCGTATTATTTGAAAATTTTATCGCCATTAAAAATCCTTTATTTCCATATTAAAAACATCATCAACGAACCTGCCATATTGCAGGCAATATCTTTATAACTAAAATGTTGTTTCTTAACTTTATCGTCAAAAATTTCTTTCAATATTCCATAAAAACCTGTAAGACTAAATGCACAAATCATGCTGGTTCCAGATTCTACGTGCGCAGCATTTTTCAAAGTCTCATATTGCCAGCAATAGATAAAAGCAGACGAAAGAAAATGAGAGTATGAATCATGAGCGAGAAGCGGCTCATTGAAAAGCTTCAAAGGTTCGGCATCCAATCGGAAGGAATAAGAACATATTGCAATAAGAACGAGCAAGATTATAAAAAATTTCATAAAAACAATGTAGTTATTCGGAATTTTCTGTCAAAATTTCATTCTTTTTTTATCCAGATCGGATTAGTTATACAGAAGGAATTTTGCTGTGAGAGAACTTCGACACGGAAATAATCCTGTCCTTTGTTATCAATTGAGATAGCTTTGGAAAATGCAAAAACATCTTTGGGCTCATACTGAAATTCTATATCTTCAGTTTGTTTGTCATAATAACCGGCACAAAGAACTATTGAGCTGATCATTCCAAATTCCTGGGATGATACAACTTCGATATCGCACTTATAACTATTCTTCTCTTCGTTAGTTGATCCGATATCCTGTCCATTTAGTCTGAAAGAGCCGAATATTCCATCAGACAGCACAATACGGTTTTTACGGAATTCCTGAAAGAAATTATCAGGAGTCAGGTTCTTACCATCTGCCTTTATATAGGTTTTGCATTGCCCGAAGACCTGATCGTGCGACGATTTGAGAGAAATAAAAGGAATATGTACTTCGCGTTTACAATTGAAATATCCATGAGCATCATTACCTGCAATCGCAATGATCTTGTAACCTTTCAGAAGAAGCTCGATCCATTTCCTTTTTGCATGTGCGATATGCTTTTTCTCCTTTTTGTTGATTATTTGAAGATAGGTTATGTGATTTTCTTTTACATCCTGCTTATGCCATGTTCCGCGATTAAGCAAAAGACTATTTATAAGATTATTATTTTTCTCAAAGGTATGAGCTCCGATTTTCAGCGAATGTGCATTTGTAATTTTACATGCTTCTCCAATTGAGTGTTTCGGCTTGTTCCGGAACCATTTTTCTGCACTGTCTCCATATCCCGGAATGAAGTTCTCATTATTGATGATCAAAAGGTGTACGTTCTTTTTCTCAGCATTTCCGCAAGAAAGTTCTTCTCCATAAAATACGGGATATTTTTCTGTCTGCTGTAGTTGCGAAACCTCTTTTTTTAGTTTTTTCCCATTTTGGAAAATCGGGATCATTTCTCAGGTAATTGCTTTCAGTATCATCGAGATCGTAGGAATGATCTGTGACAAAGAACCAGTCGATGTTCATTCTTCGAGCCAATTCAATCGCACCTTTGATGTCACCACCAAACTCAACCTGATCATCAGTATAATATGAATGATAATGTGCTTCGCCGGCAAACCAGTTCTCAATTTTTGGTGAAGGGGATGCATTCAAGTAAGTAAATAATTTTGTATGAAGTCCGGGCAGGTTGTCATTCTGAAAAACAAGCTGCTTCTTTTTGTTCGGTTTGTGCGCAGTAATGGAAATTTTTATCTCTACTTTCTGCTCAATTCCCAAAGAATCATTCTGTATGATGAATATTTTTGACGCAAACCTCGTATCAAAAAGTTTTTCGATCAGTACTTTTTCTTTATAGATGCATTTATTTTCTGCCTGTGAAATGATATGAATGTCCAAAAAATCAATTATGATCGGATACTTATGTGCATCCTTCACTGTCAGCATGATCGGGATAGAAGATTCCCTGGAAACGTCAATACGATAGGGAACATCGGCGATGATCTCCGGAAGTCTGCGGAAATAAAGCGGGTAGAACAAGCCCCAGTGATAGTGGAGTTCCGGATAAAGAAGGATCGGCAATAATTCAATCATACTAAAAATAAAAGAATTGCAGCTCTCGGGCACACAATTCTTCTATCGGAATAAATGTTCAAAAAGTTTAGGGCAACCAGCTTTTATCGATCACATCTTTGGTGCCTTCAACTGTCCAGTAATCTTTTTCGAAGTTATATACGATCTTTGCGCTGGCTTTTCCGAATTTGGGTGTCGTAGTCGCGATCACTGTCGAGTCAGTCAACGCAAATTCAAAATAATGTTTGTCTTCGAGCTCGTCAGTGATGTTGAGCATGGTTATATCAAATGCGTAATAGCCCTGGTCTTCATTAAACTGTTCGTTTGCTTGCAGAATGACGTCAAAGGTTGGAAAAACTTCGAGATTCATTCGATCTTTATTACGTTTTTCTCCAATTGCAGGAAAAACCAGGATCACGATTATACCTACAATTAGTATAACCATCAAAACTTCTATCAATGTCGCCTTTTTTGCAGGATTTTGCTGTGCCATCGCACCTCCAATTTGGTATTAAAATTTAAAATCGATTTGAGCTTGTCAAAATATTTATGATTTTCGATCTCAAAAGTATTATTCTTATCAATGATTTTCACAAATTAGTTGACACAAAATTGCGAGTGGACGCATACATATTTCATCTTAATTTATATGAAAATGGATCAAAAGATCATGAAAGCATTAATAATAATCCCTACGTATAATGAATCTGAGAATATTCCAAAACTTATTCCAAAAGTTCTTGGACAGGATGAGCGGATAGAAGTTCTCGTCGTTGATGACAATTCTCCGGACGGCACAGCCGGACTCGTCAAAGAGATAATTAAAACCAATCCGAAAGTGCATATTCTCGAGCGTGAAGGCAAGATGGGACTCGGAAGCGCATACATCGCCGGCTTTAAATATGCTCTGGAAAATAAGTTTGATTATATTTTTGAAATGGATGCTGACTTTTCCCACAATCCCGATGAAATCCCGAATCTTCTGGATGCGATTGAAAAGAATGATCTGGTAATCGGCTCACGTTATATCACCGGAGTAAATGTGATCAACTGGCCCTTCCGTCGTCTGCTCTTGAGTATCGGAGCTTCAAAATATGTACGGCTTATTACAAGTATGCCGATCAAAGATCCGACAGGCGGATTTAAGTGTTTCAGGAAAGAAGTTCTCGAATCGCTCGATCTTGATAACATTATTTCTGACGGGTATTCCTTTCAGATCGAAGTAAATTATAAAGTCTGGAAAAAAGGTCTCCGTATTAAAGAGATTCCCATCGTATTTTACGAGCGCATTAATGGCACATCAAAGATGTCCAAAAAAATTGTGAGAGAGGCGATTATCAGGGTCTGGCAGTTACGCTTTTTCCCGAATTACTGGGAAAGACGCAGAAGGAAAAAGCAGTTAAAAAATACATAATTCTTCCCTTTCGCAACAAACTGTTATTATGAAATCTAAACTAAAAGTTGTAATAAATTACCTTTTGATCCTCATCGGAACAGCCCTTATGGGATTGTCCCTTGTGGTGTTCCTTTCTCCCAATAAGATCGCTGCCGGCGGCGTTAGTGGTCTTGCTGTAGTTATCAATCATCTTTTTAATATCCCTATCGGCCTGATAATGCTGGTCTTTAACATTCCGCTTTTCCTGATAGCGATAAAGGTTCTCGGTAAACGATTCGGCATCCGCACACTCTTCGGCATGATCAGTTTTTCATTATTTACGGATTTTTTTAATAATGTACTACACCTACCGGTAGTTACTGAAAATCCCCTTCTTGCCAGTCTTTATGGCGGATTGTTGCTTGGTGTTGGACTGGGAATTGTATTCAAAGTAAATGGTTCTACCGGCGGTTCTGATATTATTGCCCAGATATTCAGCCAGAAACGGATCATGACTGCCGGCAATACATTCATTCTCATAGATTTTCTGGTCATCAGCTTTGCGGGAGTGTGTTTTCGGGGAGTGGAGTATGCGCTCTGGGGATTCATTGCGTTGTATATTTCCAGCAAAGTTATAGATGTCATCATAGCTGGACTGGGTTATGCAAAAGCTTCTTTGATAATATCCGACAAATCGGAAGAAATCAAGGATATAATCTTTGAGAAAATGAACAGAGGAGTGACATTTCTAAAAAGCGAAGGAGCATATTCCCACATAAAAAGAGATGTAATTCTGTGCATTGTTTCTCGAAGAGAAGTCGCAAAACTAAGCGAAATCGTGAAATCAACCGACCCCGATGCCTTTGTGATCATTCAGGAAGTTCATCAGGTCCTCGGTAAGGGCTTTAAACCCCGTGAAAATATTGTATAATTGAGGAGAAAAGTAATATCAACCACGAAATGCGCGAAAAATACGAAAATAATAAATTGAATTCTTATAGAATAGAATTCATAATTTGGATAAACCCCGTAGGATAAGTATTCCAACAGGGTAAACCGGAACCAAAATTGAATTCACCATCCGACTTCATTTCATTTCAGTCTTCACTCCGTTACGCCCAGACAGGACGCCGAGACAAGCAGAGAACACAGAGAAAAATCGGATATTATCTTAAAGCCCCTGGCTTAAAATTGAGATTAGAAGTAAATTTTTCTTCTTATCTCACAGTAGAAATTGAAAGAATAGTATTATGAAAAAAAAGGAATCAACGAGATGATGTTTTGCGGATTATTTTTCTTATATTTCATTTTCGCGATTTTCGAGTTTTTCGTGGTTAAAAATATTTATATGTAGGAGATTTTATGGCAAAATTAGGTGTGAATATCGATCATATCGCAACAATACGGCAGGCACGAAAAACCTTTGAGCCCGACCCGGTGGAAGCTGCTTTTATCGCAGAAAAACATGGCGCTAATCAGATAACTATTCATCTGCGCGAAGACAGACGCCACATGCAGGATAGGGATCTGCGGATTCTCAGAGAAACAGTGCAAACAAAGCTGAACCTCGAAATGGCGCCCACAGAAGAGATGGTCGCGATCGCAAAAGCTGTGCATCCCGACACTGTTACATTGGTTCCGGAAAAGCGTGAAGAAGTCACCACAGAAGGTGGCTTGAATCTCGAACTGAAAGGTCTCGAGGAAAAAATACAGGAACTCAAAAAAGCAGAAATATTCGTGAGCGTCTTTATTGATCCAGACAACGAAGTGGTGAAAATGGCGCACAAATTGGGCGCTGACGCAGTCGAACTCCATACCGGTTATTTTGCGAATGCAAAAACCGATGAGGATATAGACAAAGAAGTGGAGCGCATCAAAGAAGCTGTCCATGTTGGAAAAAAACTTGGACTTTATATGGTTGCCGGGCAGGAATTTAAAAAGGAATATAGAAATCTTAAGAAAACATGGCACGAAATTCAAGAACAATTCAAGAACTCACCAAATCCAACCTGTATTTATAATGATAACGATCTCACTACAACAATAATTCGGGATCTTATTCATAAAAATATCGACAAGGTCATCATTGATTCTAAGAAAGTTCGGGCAAAAATTATTAAACGACTTAAAACGATCGCTCCGGATTTTATAAAAAAAATTAGATTATATCACGAGGATGCGAACATATTTGATGTCTATGGCATTGAAAAAGAAATCTCAAAAATATTCCGCTCCCGTATCTACCTGGACAGTGGCGGGTTTATCGTCATACAGCAGACCGAAGCACTTGTTTCTATTGATGTTAACACAGGTAGTTTTGTCGGCAATAAAAGTCTTGAACACACCGTAACAATAACCAATATCGATGCCGCAAAAGAAATTGCCCGTCAAATCCGCCTGCAGGATCTTACCGGTATGATATTTATCGATTTTATCGACATGTACAAGCCGGGAAACAGATTAAAAATGCTTCAAACATTCCGCGAGGAGATGGGCAAAGACTACTGCCCGAATAAGATATTCTCCTCCAGTCCGCTGAATATGGTAGAAATGACCCGTAAACGTGCAAAGGCAAATATGCTTTCTAATTTCTATGAGCCCTGCCCTTGTTGCCTGGGTACAGGAAGAGTGCTGTCACGGATCAGTATTCTCGATAATATCTTCCGATGGATGGATCGGGCAGCAAAATATCACCCAAAGGACGAACTGGAAATACACATTCATCCCTGGGTTTATGAATACATTTTGGAAAAAAAGCCGAGTATCAAAACGGAGTATCCTTTTACCTGGAAATTCAGTCTCGATGGTGAAATGGGAATCACAGAATACAAAATATTTTCTTCAAAATCAAAGAAGGATATTACCGATCTTTACCAGGTTTAGGGGATTTTTTCCTATGGTTTTCATATCTTAAAACTGTATATCTCATAAATTTGCCATTTTTCTTCAACCTGTCCATATTGGAAACATATATCCCATTAATTATCAAAAAAAAAGCCCCATGCACGGGGCTTTCTGATGAACATGCCAGAGATTATTTCATCAGGATTTATCCTGTTTACCCTGTGGAATCCTTTTTTTTATTCAACATGGGTGAAATGCCTGTCCCGCCTGCCCCGTAAGGAAGAATGACTGTATCGGGGTAGGGAAGGATGACCGTATCGGGGCGAAGCCTATTTCATCAGGATCATCTTTTCCAAGAATGTCTTATTGCCGGTCTCTAATTTGTAGAAATAGATACCATTTGCAAGCTTCTTACCGTTCGCAGTACCATTCCAAACAACCTCATGATCAGCAACATCTTCTTCACTTCATTATAGTTCTCAGCCTTGAGTTAATAGAAATAAATACTTGTGGGAAGATTGGCAATATCCCACTCTACTATTCTCAATGAACACGAGAATGAGACTTAATTGCAAATTTTGTAAGCTTTCATTTAGCATTATTAGCAGTTACACAGTAGAATTTTTTAT
>ASNI01000054.1 GCA_000404785.1 Cloacimonetes bacterium SCGC AAA252-N17 | reverse complement strand
CACAGTAGAATTTTTTATTATCTTCAGGAACAGGAAGGATGACTTCTCCCGTATTAATTACTGTGGATACCGGAGGACCCCATTCATCCGGGAAAACAGCATAAGGATTTTCACTGCTGTAGATATTATAAGTATGACCTTCATTATCCCAACTAATCTTTACACTATCGCCATCAGCAACTATTTCAATGTTAACATTCTCTGGCGGTGATAGCTCACCCCCTACTGTAAGAGTTACACTTACTGTATCACTCCCTACATCTGGATAGGAACTAAATATAATATTCTCATTTAAGATAGAACCAGAGTCAGCATTCATGGTGTAACAGGTAACAGCAACTGTATCTGTGCTTCCTGGCTCAACTGTTCCTGAATCAGGCTCTGTCGTTATCCACTTATTACACGGTGATAGGTAAACTGACTGTAGGTATTCCCCCTTATCAGGAGATGCCGACCATAATGTCCAACTACCTGGTGACCCATAATATGAATGATTACTGCCGGTATAGAGATTATCAGCACAACTTGAAGGAAAACCAGTAGTAGAAACTGGAGCAACTCCAAAATAAAAACCACTGGAAGTAATTGTTACAGGTGAAGAAAGTTCATGAATTATCTCTACCATGTGCTCTGCCTCTATATCTCCCGATTCATAAAGAAGGGTTATGTCGTCTTCAGCATAGACCTTAAAATGGAAAGTAGCATCATCCCAGGGTTGAGAAGAATGCTCATAAAACCAATGACTTAGCTTTGTGATGTGAAAAGGATACTCTAATCCAAAATCAGCAGGATTAAAATAGGTAACTCTCTCAGGACTTGCCCAGATAATCCAATTCAATGCATTCATATCTCCATAAGCGTACCACTCATCCAAGCGATTTTCTTTACTGCCGGGCGTATGAGCGACAGTGTACCACCCGGAGACTTCCGAATTTATCGGAGCACAATTATTATCCCGAATTTCTCCGATATCGATACTCAACTCTCCAAACTCTGCATCCTCTATACTATCGTATGTTCGGGTAACCAGCTCACCTATATCTCCATATATGACCTGCGGTGAAACACTAAATTGAGCTTTCTCACCATTATCTCTTGATTGATTAGTTATAATACTATAGTCTAAAGGTCCATTCCCGTCATTGCTCACTGTAATATAGGTGACAAGAGAATCATTTGTGCCGATGGTCGTATTGATCGTACCCGGCTCCACGCTCATATCCGGTGAGGTTAATGCAAAATCGACATCAGTAGTTTCATCGACAATTATAGCTACAAAGTATGCATAGGCAGTGTTATACCCCTGGTCTGCAGCATTACAGATAACCATGTAGTCATCCCCGATGATAAGGTTCTCAAAGCGATAGTTTCCGTATTGGTCGGTATAAGCAGTCTTATAACCTGCGGTTATCTCGGCATTTTCCACAGGTGCAAGGGTTGATAGGTCCGTTACAGTACCGGAAAGAGAACCATCTTCCGTGTATCGCACAGTTACAGTAGTAATAAAATTCATAAACCACAAAGTATAACCGGAATCCCAAGTTAATGCATGACGCTGGGGAAACACATATTGAGGCGCGGTATTCCAATCACTATAAACATTTGACCAGTCTTCATAGAAATATCCAATATAACCCTCTACGTCCGACTCGTCTAATGCGAGTTTCTCATCTGAAATGTTGAATGTATTATACCCGTAGCCAACGTTACCGGGTCGACTGTCATTCCAGAGAAGTGAACCGGGTTGGAAGTTATAGAAATCAGCAGGATTGGAATCGGAATATACTTTTAAAGGTACCTGGTGCTCATTGCCATGATTTAGAAAAATCTTTATCTCCATAATCTGAGCAGGATAGGCGGAAGGGGTTATCCTGGTAAGCACATCACTGGGATCACCACCGGCAAATCCAGAAGCAGCAAACGCCCAATTATATGACGTATATTTAATCGTCTCTGTGTAAGAAGCAGTCATATTTCTACCTAAGGTATCATTAAAGGTCGAATTATCATCCATAAGGTCAGTGTAAACCTGTATAGTATATGAAGTCCCTTCCTCACTAACAGACCAAGAGGGAAAAGCAACTCTTGTAATCGCCTCAGATTCGAGAGCATTCACTTCAACACTCTCATTATACACCACCGATCCGTTCGATTCGATTACACAATACGTAGTAAAGGTCGCAGCATTCTCCCCATTATTTCTTATCGTTGCTCTCGGTACCGCCTCATGCATTGCCGGCGCTATATATCCGTAGGGATTATCTATGGTCTCTACCGAGACATCGTTCTCCAATTTCACTCCACCCACCGTCAGTGAAAGCATAATGTCCCTATCTGTATATTGCGTAAATTCACCTCCTGAGTAATGATAACTCCTTCCGTCAGGATAGGATGTATCATAACCAATACTCCCTGTCGGAATAAAACGAGCCCATAATGGGCCATTAAAATTTATAATAATAGGATCAATATTTCCATACGCACTTTCATCTGCAGAATAATCTCGCCATCCAGTAACAGTCGATGCCCATAAACTATCATATCCACATATATTTGTCGTATCAGGCAATCCCTGACTATTATCAGGATAAAAATACAATGAAAAATCATTACTACCCCACCATGTAAAACCTGTTACCTGATAAGGAGTTTCGTAATACTGAGGAAATTTGATATACTGTTCCCCCGATACTAGCCCATCCGGGAAAAGGTCATTAAATCTAAGTTCCCTTCCAACTTGGCTCTCTGTGGTACTACCGGAAGCACAATTTGAAAGGGATGACCAGTTGAGGGTTTCGTCACCTACCTTCATTGCAACATAATAGGTGGTCCCCGCATATAGAGGATAAATTGTAAAGGTTTCAGTTGAACCTGCCGGTTGTGGTAAGGGTTCATTACTACATGTGCCCGCATCAACCCAATTTCCCTCAGTAATCAAGGATGTAGAGTACCTTATATCATAATAACTTGCTGTCCCGGATGTACTGTCATCTCCTACAGCTGTCCAATTAACTGTGATTGTGAAAAGTGAACTGCCTGTGACATTAAGATCTGTAACTGAGGCGGGTGGAGTAACGTCGTAATACGCACTTGTAGTATCGTCCACACAGTTAGAAATATCTGACCAGTTTGATGAAAGATCAGATGTCTTAAGAGCAAAGTAATAATGTGTAGAAGGTAACAAACCCTGTACTATAAATGTTTCAGTTGAACCTGCCGGTTGTGGTAATGGTTCATTACTACATGTGTCCGCATCAACCCAATTCCCCTCAGTGATTAAGGATGTATAATACCTTATATCGTAAAGTTGCAACCCTGTATTATCCTCAGGCGCTGTCCAGGTAAGCTTAAGGACATAGATTGAATCTGTAATAATCTGAAGATCTGTTACCGGAAATGGTGGAATAGTATCACAGATTGCTCCTATTCCTATTCTCGATGCATAGCCATCATAGCTGTTGCCAGTATATTGGGCAAATGCTAAAACTGGCAGTAAGATAAGACCGACTAATAATAATGCTTTCTTTATTTTCATTTTAAACTCCAATTTATTTTTTTTCTTTTTGTATTGGAGTAAAGTAAGCGTTTTGCTTTTTGTGGCAAGACACTCACCTCACTCCATAATAGCATCTTTAATTCTTTCTCATCCATCTAAATTCATCAATCTTTACAATCTTCAATAAGATTCTTCACCCACCAGGAAATATCTGGTGGAAGGGTAAAAGAACTACTGGGTCCTGGCAGAGCGAAAGCCGTAATTGTCGATGCGAAAAATGCGCGTGCGGGCAGCCTCACTACGGTAGGACACATGCAAGCGGTCCAACTCATAAACGTTCGTACCCCCGCCGCGAAAACCCGCACCTTTAGCATTTGTTCCTGGCCAAGTAGAGACATTTGCATCTCCGTTGTTATCAAGTACGCCATTACCATGTATTCCAGTAAAACTCCTACCATCGCTTATTCCTAACGTTACCGCACGTTCCCGCAAATTACCGCTCATTTCCATCACGCCGTAATAAGAAGCACCTGACTGCTCCCGCGAGGAACCTGAAGTTGCAAAGATACCGCAACGCAAAGGTCCCACTCCACCATCTCCACCAGTAAATGTATTGTCACTGCAACAGCAATTTGCGCCAGTATCAGTTATGGTTTCTGTGCCATTCTCGGGTCCGCTTATAGTGGTCGCAGCCGTAACCGTAGTATTTCCCCAGGCGTATTCATCGTTCACCGCATTCAGGGTGCCACGGCATATCTTTTCAAACTCAAGCTCGGTCATTGGACGTAGCCCAGCCCAGTCAGAATAAGCAGCACCGTCTGCCCATGATATATAATTGCAGGCACGGTCTGGTCGTGTTGCACTACGGCTACCTGCAGAACCGCCAATGGTGTAACGGTAGCTTGTGCTGCTAAAGTAGCGGTATCCATCCTGAGTAGAGGTCAGCGTGTTCAGAAAGTCCGCATACTGTCCCTGTGAGATTTCGTATTTCATACAGTAAAAGGCTTGATAGCCCTTGGGGAAAGCAGCGGGAATGGGACCGATCTGGTCTCCGCCGTAACTATTATCGTAGTCATAGTAGAGATTTCCAGAGGTGTTGGCAACAGTAATCGCACCCTCTGAGGTTATGTTAAACGCATGGGTGGTACTTCCCTCATAGAAGCAGTTTGTCAGGCTATTATCTGTATCGCCTACATAGAATGCACTTTCGGTTACATACACCATTTCAATGGCGAATACCTTTACATCTACGGTGGCATCATCGGCAACGCCGTCAGTGCCGTAGTTCCAGCGGAGCTTGGCATTGTTCCAGTCCACGCTGGCAGCATTTCCCGCGGTTGTCTTATTGTCCTCAGAACGATAAATGAATACCCCAGTTTGTGGGTTATCAGAAGTTGGGTTTTCTACAACTGAACCGATTGGTGCTGTATGTCCAGATGTATTCAATGTGCAATGAGCCCAGTCTGTGCCACTGGTGAGTTTCCACTTTGCAAACACCCAGGCAGCATCCCAATTATAAGGCACAGCTACACCATCCAATCGCCAGGAATTTTCCCAGGAGATATCGAATTTGAGGTAGGTGTAGTCGTCGGCGGTGTTCTGGTCTGTAATAGTAACAGTGCCAACTTCAATGTGGTTTGCCAGTAATGGCAAAGTTAATACCAGCATTATTGCGGCTAGTATCATTGTTTTTGAGAGTACTTTTTTTTCTTTCATTTTTTTCTCCTATTAAATTTAATGATCGGTTCATCATATTTTATCATTATTTATCCTCCAAAGCATTAGCGCAGGAGGATCAACCGCTTGATCTCATTTACAGAATTATTTACCTTTCCGCCAGAGGCGGATCCACCTATGGTGGATAATTGATAAAAATAGATTCCATTTTGCTGTTCTGCTCCATTTTCATCTCTACCATTCCAAAACAATTCTACTTCTACATCATAATTTGCCATACCGCAGTACAGGTTCCTGACTAAGCCACCGTGAATATTGTATATCTTTACCTCTGCAAATGCAGTTGATGGAAGTGTGAAGCTTACCTTGGTTGAACTCTCACTTATGCCAAATGGATTGGGCCAATTCTGATGGAGTCCATACTGTAGTGGTAACTCAGGTGGATCAGGATCAGGATCAGGAACTTCCGGAATTGATAGTTCTGTGGGACCAAACAACTGCATCACTCCATCGAGATTGATGCACTGTATCCAATACCAATATACATCTCCAGATGATGGCTCTATTGTTTCATCTGTATATATGTAGTCGTGAGGTTCCGTAGTAGTTCCATATCCGAGGATAAATTCTGTATTTATCCTTTCAGCGTCAATAAAACTATCATCGGTTGAATTACGATATACATACCATCCAATATTATCGTTTTCAGAAGCAGTGCTCCAATACAAAGTAGCTACATTGTTCAAAAATTGAGCTGTAAAAACAGATAGAACTACAGGTAGAGTTGAACCACCTGCCGGTGTTTCTCCTTTTGCATAGCCATCATAGCTGCCTCCGGTATATTGAGCAAAGGCAAATACCGGAAGTAAGATAAGACAGGCTAATAATGATAATTTCTTTTTCATTTTTACTCCTTTTTACCCAGTGTCCTCCAGCTGGCGGATTTCGCTGGGGTTTTTAATCTCTTTTTCTTTTTGTTATTATAATTTCCATTGAGAAATATACAGGATAAACTTGTATCTACGCAATGGATACCTATTTTTGACATTAACATTCTCTACTTCCTTTCTTTTTTTTCTTTAATCTTAAACTTTTCAAAAGGGATTGCTTCTTTCCAAATGCTTTCAAATACATATTTTTGCGCCTTTGCAAAACTGGGATGGTTTATAATTATAGTTGTTATACTGGGCTTTAATGCAAGAGGGTCATTAAGAGAAAGCATCGTTAGCTTCTCATCAAAGATAACTAACTTCATTGGTAATTCGTTAACTAACCGAGCATCTTCTCCTTTAGAGATTAGAAAAGATATTATTTTTATCTCTTCTTTATTTGAAATATCATTATATTCATAAATACTTCTACATTTAATATTTTTACTTAAAACATCCAATTCAATATTTCTATTTTCAGGGTTTAAAACAACATAAGGTGGTTTGTTGAAAATCAAAATTTCTTTCTTTACATTTTTTTGAAGTGTAAAAAATCTTTCTCTAAT